>JALOPY010000243.1 GCA_025453735.1 bacterium
TCCTCAAGCTCGCGAGCTTCCGAGATTTTCATCTCATTATTTTTGATTTGAACAACGCTCCCGGCAACTCGCGTCTCATCGTCACGAACGATCTGCGCTTCATAGGATATGATATGTCCCAATACCCATGCTTTTGATTCCAAATAGATATCTGAATTTAAAGCGATGATGTTTCCTTGAACTTTTCCTGAGATCGAAAGCGAGCCGTTTTTGATCACAATATCGCTGTCAATCACTTCATCTGCATCGATAGTGATATTGCTGTTTTCATATTTTATTAACTTTCGCTTTACCAGGGAAGCCGCTTCAACTTCAGTGGCATTTGCCAGGCTCGAATAAATCAGGAATCCAAAAATGAGCAGGAAGGCGAGTAACAGTATAACGAGAAATAGAATCTGTTTGAGTTGTAGCGATTGCATGACATCTCCTTCAATGAATAAACCAAATGAATAATTACTTCAACTGCTATTTTTGCAATTTCCATACCAGAGAATCAGGCAAAATTAGAGCGCAACTAACCAATTAATTTGCAATGGATTATACTATTATCAGAATTGTGAGATGTTGTTGATTCGTGGTTATTTGACACAGGTTGTTCTGGTTTCAGTGTGGCAAATAGACACAAAAAACCATACTGGGACCGCTTCAATTAATCGCGAAAAGCGAAATCATAAAACAGTCCGATAAGAAATACCAAACATGCATTCAGCAAACAAACATAAAATAAGTGAAGGTCAAAACTATGGTGAAAGAAAATTGAAGTAACTGATGATACTATAAAAAACGGAATCAAGATAATCAAACCAGAGGCGACACTTTTCCAGATTCGGGAGTGCGCCAATCCTCGCGCCAGCCAGCCCATTGGAAATAACAAGATAAAACAAAAGGTGAACTTGCCAAATTTATTTTTTCCGAGATTGAGCAACAGCGGCAGGTAAGAACTGGTGTGGTAAATAATTGGAGAGACACTATCGCCGTTGACATAGAGCTTATATTCTCCCCGGTGAAAAGTGGCGACAACAAATTGTGGCTCATCCGCGGTGAGCACCGGGTTCGTCAATAATTGAATTTCGGAGCCGTTCAGTCCGGTTAGTGGCGTTCGGACTCGAAAATTGAGCATGGCGCCAGACTGGCCCAGCGTAAAATTGCGATGATCCGTGTCTTTCGAAAATGAGATGATTCTTGCAGGTCCTACCTGGCGCAAATTTTCTGGCTTGATCCATACCGCAATGGTGATCTGGTTCGTCCTTTTCAGCAGCTCAGCTAAATCCGAAGCCGGCGCCTCACTTTTTAAAAAAGCATTATTCTTAAAAATAAATCCATTATTTTCATGCTGCCCAATTTGGGAAGAATCAGAAGCAATAAACTGTAAACGATCTTTCAATTTGCCCAAAAGTTCTGGCTGCGAATCATAGAATGAATAATCAAATAACAATCCGCTTCTATTGTTTTCAGGCGAAATTTTTCGATAGCCTTCCCAAAAAAGTCTCCTGACAGCTTGATCCTCTAATGCCTCCTCAAAAATCATAATCTTATAGAGATTCCCGTTCCACGGACGATTTTGGGTCGCTTCATTTCCGACAAATAAATAATAATCGCTATCCCAGTTGCGAAACGAGTTCACGGTTACCGGGATGAAAAGAATCATTGTCGCCAAAATCAGGTAAAGCAAAATCAGGCGAACATAAAAAATCCTGTCTTTGTTGTATAAATTGCTGATCACTATTTGCAGATCGAATTTCCCAACCGGGTAGGCGAGCCATGCGCCACAAGCAGCGCCAATCGTATTTGTGATAATATCGACGCCCGAGCTGGTGCGCGGCAAAAAAAGCTGGAAGAGCTCAATGCTAAAGCTGATCAGGAATCCAGATGCTACTGCAAACATTATCGCTGACTTTTTTCTCCTCGAAAATAATCTCATCATCATTCCCAGTACGATTCCAGGCGGAAACAGCATGAAAAGATTTAATGCCACATCTGCAACTGAAGCGCCTCCAATGAACGCGGCAAAATACCCGCGCTGGAATTGTAAAAATTGGTGCAAATAAAATCTTGAAAATTGAAAAGGAGTTGATGTTAACAAGTAAACCAGGATTAAATAAATAAGCAGAATGGAAACCAGGGGACGAAGGTATGGAGCGTTCACGCAATAATATTTGACATTTTTTCTCAACGATTGATTTATCATTTGCACCAGGCGTAACAAAAATTCTCAGTTCTTATCTAGAAATTTGACTCAATCTTTCCACTACCGTTTCGCACGCTTCGATACATTCATTAGCGACATAATAATACCCTTTGCTGAAATTTTGACTGGCAAAATCCAACAGTTTTCTTGCATGATCAAAATGAATTTGCAGTCCAGGATTCGAAGCCAGGTCGGCATCTGCAATGCGATTTTTCAAACGTGTTCCAACATCCTGGATTTTGTTGGATACCGATTCCGCAGAAATTTCAGAAAGAGATTGCTTGTCGACCAGACGCTCGGCAGCAAACGAAAAACGATTGGCAAGGATAAGGCTCTCTCGGGCGAAACGATATCGTTGCAGTTTCATTAATTCCTCTGCTTTCGTTTTTGCCAGTGTGGCATAAGCGACCAAAATTTCTGCTTCAATATTGCCTCCTTCTCTTTTTATTCGCTCATTTATTTCATTGAGATCTGCCTCCAACTCGTTTCGTTCTTGATCGACAATTTCTTGTTCGGAATCAGTATCCGTTCTCACCTTTTTGTGAATTAGCTCAATGAGATTTCTGGCATAGCCCGTGTTCAGCAAAACCAGCTTGTAGTTTTTCTCGTCGATTGCGGCATGTGCATCCTGCTGAATCTGCTCAAGGTGGGTCAAGTAAAACTGGATTCGCTCATCATCTTCAAATAAATAAATCTTTTGCTGAATTTTTTCGATCAAGTCATCCATCGCCGCAATTTCTTCAAACGCGCGCAATCCTGCCCGATCAGCCTTCCCTTCGGCTAAATCGATGGTACGAAGCAGCAGTTGTGTTGCCTGGTGATAATGTTCAATGGACAGGCGATAATTTCCACCGGACTTTGCCTGTTCTGCTTCCTGGGACAATTTTAGGGCAGAACGATAATTGCGTTGAATCGTTGGATTGGAACTGTTCTTTGCGAGTGGTTTGGCACGATCTAAAAGTTGATTGAATTGATCCGCCTCATCTCTGGCGTTCTCCTCAATCGATTTATCTTTATTTTTAACACCATCGAGCGCGTTTTGCACCTGGCGCTCAGCTTTTTTGAAATACTGGGTTGCTTTTTGAAATTGCCCATCTCGAAATGCCTGCTCCGCAAGCTGTTTGTTCTCGATTCCTTTTTCTAAAAGATCAATCGCATCTTGATTATTGCTGTTTCTTACCACGAGTTGGGCTTCTTCGATTTGTTGATTTAATTTTCTTGTTCGGTTTTTCAGTGGCTCCTGCAGCAACTTTGCCAGCGCCTCGTTCACTGCTGCTTCAGCCTCATTCATCATTCGATTTGCCAACAAGGCGCGACGAGCTTGCATTAAATTCTGTGCCTGATTAAGCTTGCTTTCTGCAGTTTTGAGCAAGGCAACTGTCGATTCATCCCGAAGGGAAAGCTGTACTTCTTTTGCGAATTCAATCTTTCGAGCGATCAGGTTTAGCTTGCGCTTCAATGGCTGCCGGGTTTGAGCATCAGCAAAAGTAAAACTGGCAATAGCAAGAAATAAAAATAGGAATAAGAAAATGTATCGGTTTAATTTCATAGTTTAATCTATATTATTACAGGTTAAATCTTTGTTTTTTTGGGCAAAAAAATCTTCAATACCAAGACACTAAAAAATAAGACCCAAAGACCGCAAAGAAAAATTAATATATTTATTATTTGCTTTGCGGACTTTGTGCCCGCTTCGTGTTGTGTTGAGTATTTATTTTTTGCAGCTACGCTGTGCTATGAGATCTTTTCACAATCAACATTTAAAAGCATTTATATTGGATCAAATATTATACCATTTCTCAACTATTTTTTCGAGCCTGTGTAATTCATTTAATTTTAATGACATCATTGGCAAAAATAAAATAAAAAATCATTCAAATCAACGGATCAAACAGCTTTCTGTACGATTCGGGACAGGAACGGTGAACAAGATCGTTCACTAATTTTATCCGGCGCCGGAGACGACGTCAAGAATAAAAAAATCTTAAGGTGCCACAAAAATTTTGCCCGCTCCAGTTTCAGTTATTTCTCCAATATAGCTGGCTTCTGAAATACCCGTTTCATGTAATTTTTTCAGCAAATCACTTTGCTGTTTTTGGGGCAGCACGATAAGCAATCCGCCAGAAGTCTGGGCGTCGCATAGCAGCAGTTTATCAATATCAGAAATGTGGCTATTCCATTCAATAAACGGTTTCACATAATCCAGATTGGCGATCGTGCCGCCAGGAACGACATTGGCGATTGCCAGATCACGGGATTGCTGGATGATCGGAACGTTGGCGATATAAATTCGAGCATTGGCATTGCTCGCAACGGTAACTTCTTTTAAATGTCCCAGCAGGCCGAAACCAGTAACATCGGTACACGCATGAACTTCAAACTCCTGCATGATTTCCGCAGCCTGGCGATTGAGGCGACTCATGATTTCAATCGCTTCCGCTTCAACTGATTTATCGACCATGCCACGTTTCATCCCAGTTGTGATAATTCCCAGTCCAATCGGCTTCGTCAGGATAATCGCATCGCCAACTTGCGCCCCGGCATTTGTCAATATTTTTTTCGGATCGATCAATCCCGTTACTGCCAGACCGAATTTTGGCTCGGAATCTTCAACAGTGTGTCCTCCAATAATATCGATGCCTGCTTCTTTTGCTTTATCATTGGCGCCTTTTAGAATTTGTTTCAGCACATCGAGCGGCAATCTTTTTTCAGGAAAGCCAACGATATTCAGAGCAAAAATCGGTTTCGCGCCCATGGCATAAATATCGCTCAACGAATTCGCTGAGGAGATTGCGCCAAAATGATAGGGATCATCGACAATTGGCGTAAAAAAGTCAACAGTTTGAACAATGGCAAGATCGTCGCTAAGCCGATAAACAGCGGCATCATCCGAAGTGTCGGTACCGACGAGCACGTTGGGATTTAAAACCGGGGGAAACGACGCCAGAATCTGCTCCAGATTTTGGGGACGCAATTTGCAGGCGCAGCCCAATCCATGGGTAAAGTGAGT
>JALOPY010000244.1 GCA_025453735.1 bacterium
TTTTCTCTTTTTAATGATCCTGCTAAAAATTATTCTGCTATAAATAATTCTGCTATGATTTTTAATTCTATATTTACAACAAAAATTTAATTTCCATCAATTTATTGTTTTCCTCCAGCTCCTGGTTTTCCTTCCGAAATATTGTTGTAGAATCGGGTAGTGGGGTAGGCAAAATCAATATCATCATATTCGGCGAACTTGCGGAGAATGGCTTCCCAGATCGCCTGTTCAGTGACTCTCCGTTTGCGAGGATCGCTCAAATAGCGAATCGTCAATAACACGCCACAATCTTTCACTGATGTCCAGACAATGGGGGTGAGCTTGGTGTAAAAAATCATGAATTTCTTTGCTGCTTTCATCAGTCGTTTTTCAGCCTCGGCGGAAAGATGCTCGGCATGTTCGTTGGCAATTTTCAATAAAATTTGTTTGGCTTTTTCCCAGTTGCTCTCAAAAGTGACCAGCACGGGGATTTCATTCCAGATGTAAGAAAATCCCTGGCTATAATTTGCCAATGGATTTTTGAACACCATGCCATTGGGCAGGTGAATCACCCTGCCCGTGGATTGGTCGGCATCCACCCATTTCCCGATTTCCATCAATGTGAACATGAACAATCTCTTGTCAATCACATCGCCCGCATGACCGCCAATTTCAATTCGATCCCCCACATCAAACGGGCGACGCCACATAATGAAAAACCAGCCTGCAAAATTCACGAGCAGGTCTTGCAGCGCAATGGCAACCCCTGCGGCGAAAATTCCCAGGAAAGTTACCGCTGATTGAAAACCCTGGAACCAGATGCGTCCGATCAGAAAAACGCTCAGAAACGTCAAAAAATAAGCGATGTTTTTTCGCCAGCGATAGCGTTTCCGCACATCTTTGATCTGGCGATGCACCAAAAATATAATGAGATAGCGCAACAGGATGATGACCAGGATGACGAGCAGGGTGCTAAACAGGTTTTGCTGCGCATTGATCGGAATCAGCAGATTTTCTTGAATCCAGTGGCTATATTGGTCAAATTGTTCCAAGGAAAAACTCGTATAGTAAAATAGAATAATCCTATGAAAGAATCTTACAAGGAGCAACGGAATTAGCTGAGATTCACGGAGACTTTTTGAGAAATATTATTTAGCAAATAGAAGACTCCGTTTAACTCTGGTTCCTCTGCTTCTCCTTGTAAGGGAATCACATAGCTAGAGAACTCTTAATAATTTAAAAACATTTTTGTAACAGTCAATAGCTTTTTTTAAATTGTAGGACAGGCAGGATGGCATCCTGTCCTACATTTATTTCCCACAGGTCGAACCGTACCAGAAGCTGAAAGCATATTAATGCATAACCATAAGAGACGCAGGAGACCTGTGGGAGAGTTTCAATTCAATCAAAAAGCTACGGTTTTCAGTGGGATCAACAAAGAAGTCGAATATCTTAAAAATTGTTTACGACCGTCGATCCGTGCGGTGGTTAAAAAATGAATCCCACCAAAAAAGGGGATTTGTACAACGGCAAAAAACTCCTCGTTTTCTAATAATAGATCCAGAAGGCCATGCTTCAGGACACCTCCGACTAAAAATTCAATATTATAAATTGGAGAGATCGATAGTCCAGTTTTAAGGCGAGCCCTGGCAAAATCTCGGGTGTCGTCATCCCAGACAGCTTCTGTTAAAATTTTAAATCGCTGATCGAGTAGTTTCAAACCAACGCCTGCCGAATATTCTCGCCGAATTTGATAATTCTCAATTATCGGCTCATTCAGATCTCTGGCATAGGCTGCCACTGAAAAAAAGTTCACTGGCTGAAATATGAGTCCCGCATCCACACTGAAAACCCGCTCGGCTCGATCGGGTGATTGCAATTCAATAAGTTTGTTTGAAGTGCCAATAGATAATACTTTGCCACCGACAGAAACACCCAGCCGATAGGTACGCATGAAATCGTAAACAGCATCATCTTCCAGTGAAGCCTGTTGTACGGCAAAAGCCAGATTTTTCATGGTTAAGGAAAAATTGATCTCACCCCGTTCGCCTGGTTTCAAAAAATTGTAATTAAAAAAAGCGCCATCATCATTGGGACGCACACTCAAACCAGCAACATTGCGTATCATGGCGGTCATGCCATGAACTTCGGTGCCGAATGATAGGTGCTGAAGCTCTGAAATGGGAATATTTTTAATTTGTCCCGAAGCTGAGCTTGCCAGAGTTGCTAAAATTATCAAGCATAATGTTTTTTTCATATATTGCCTATAATTTAATAGAGTCTTGTTCCAAGGTGTAAATTGAAACTATTGTAGTCACTCTCACCAAAAATGAAGTGAATGTTGAACGACAATCCCGCCTTCCATTTCTGGCCAAACGACCATTCCATTCCGACTCGATTGGCTAGACCAAATCGAAAGTCAGTGGATCGAATCTCTGAATCCAAAGATGGAAAGGAAGGATAGGTCTTTTTCAACGTTTTGTAAATGACATAGGTCTCCAGTATTGGTGCCAGAAAAAATTCGTAAGCTGCCCCTTCTGTGGGATACAAATGGATAGGCGTCCCAACTCCTAACGTCGTCACAATCGCAGCACCAGTGGCTTCAATTTGCCCAGGAATCGTGGCATCAGAAATGATATTCTTATTTAATGTAAAAGCGGCAAAGGTCAGGTTGCCTGCCAAATTTAAAGAAAAAGTCTGAAAGGTCTTCAAATTGTAGCGATTGCGATAGCCGAAAATTCCGCCCGTTGAATAATTTTCACCAAATTGGGAAGAGAAACCAGCTTCAAATGTATCCTGGCGCCGATGAAGCAAGGTCTCCTTAAAAGACGAAAGCGTCGTTGCGGTAGCAAATTCTTGTTTCAGTTCTGGGCGGCGAAATTTGACCGATGCGCCATAATCAATGCTTCGCAAATCTTTTTTATCGATAGATAATCGTCCCAGGTTGGTAATGAGTGTTAATGAATTTCGATCTTCGCTGTACAGATAACCATCAATTTTTTTGCCTGTGGTAAGCTCGAGCCGTACGGCTTCACCCCGTTCGGCAAATGCCTCTGAAACATATTCAACCAACCTGACATCCTGTTTGGGCACGGTGAGACGCCCCAAATCTGCCTGCACCATGATCATGGTCGGACTTTTGGCAATTAATAAGCCATCAATGACCTCGCCGTTTTTCAGATGAACGACGACATGATCGTTCAAGGGTTGGCGCAGCAAGCTATCGGCAATACCAGTCGTATTGGGTAGCTGGCTGTAATAAATTTTTTCCACTTCAATGCGACGAATTTTTATCTCACCCAGATCATTCGCCAACGTTATCGAGTCGTTGGTCTCCTGGATAATTCTGCCCTCGATAGATTTGCCACTTTTCAGGAACAGCGCTGCATTTTGTGAATAGAGCGGACTGGAACTGCCGACAGAAATGAGAACTATTAGCGGCAGAATGAATTTTTGAATATTCAAAGTTGTTCGGTTCATATTGTAACTCCAAAGATATCTCTTATGTTGAATTTATCTAACGAAAAACGTCCATATCAAGCTGCGTGAATTTATATCAGGACTGATTTTGATATTCTTATCTACAATCAACGAATCTCTTTTGCTATAAGCAGCCACCCACCAATAATAAATCGAATTGGGAGCGAAATTTGCGCCCTGGTAAATCGCCGTGGTATCGATTGATTTTTGAGACGTCCAGATCGTATCGGCCAGTGGCGATTTCGCCACAAATACTTTATAAGCTACGGCATGTTCCACCGATTTCCAGGTGAATTGATAGGGTGGTGTGAACTCAATTCGATTGCTGGGATTAGTCAATTCCACTTTCGTCAAGATTCGATCGTAACCTGCTGCGCTGGGCAGGCTGGATTTCAGCCCCACATCGACACTGGTAATTTTATAATAGAACAAATCGCCAGGTTTAACATTGCGATCATAATAAATCCCAACGGTCGCGGAATCTATCAACGTGGCTGAGTCTGCCCGAAAGAACGGATCGGTTCCACGATAGATACGAAACATCATCAGGTCGCTCACATTGGGCGAGGTCCAGGTGATAACAAACTCGATCTGGTTCAGATTGGGATAATTATGCCCATAAACTGTAACATTATTTGGGCTGGCTGTCGAAGAGACATTGATGGTGCGGACATCGATCACGCCAGTTGCTGCGCTTTCATTGCCCGCAAAATCGAGGGCTGTCAAATAATAGTAGTAAACCATATCGTACGACAGAAAAACATCGACAAATTCGGTTTGCCTGGTTTCTGCTATCCTGGTGAATGTACTCATATCGTCAATCGATCGATAGATCAGGTATTTATCGAAATCAGGCTCGATATTTTTTGACCAGCGAAAGTGCGCCTGCCCATCGCCGCCGCCAATCAGCGTAAAATTGGCTGGTGTGTCAGGCGGCTCAACGTCAGCAGGGGCTGTAATTTTGCCACAGGACATGAATAAAATAGCCGCACTGATCATTAAAAACATGATGATTAATTTTAATTTTGCAGGTGCAAATGCGTTGAACATATATTTCATAATTTTTTCACTCCCGTGCTGGTAGATCTCTTTCATTATGCTTTTTGATGATGTTTAAAAGCTCCTCTGGAGTTAATATCCCTGAATAGCGGCGAATCAATTTGCCATTGTTGAAAATCAACAAGGTTGGTACTCCGTAAACGTCTAACTCTTCAGCCAATTTTCGCTGTGCATCCCAATCTGTTTTAAGAATCTGTATCTGATCTCCAACATGAGTGGCAAACTCATGCAGAAGTTTTGATACTCGCTGACATTCGGCGTTCCAGTGTGTCCAGAAGTTGAGTAGAATTAAGCCCTGACTATTCAGAACCTTTCTGGCAAAGTTCCAGCGATCAACCGTTTCAAACATGAGCCTGGATTCCTTTTAGTGTTATTATAATTTCTATATCAATGAATACAAATCAAATGCCATGCTTTTAGGTCTGATTAGAACAATTGGTATTGCAAATGAAAATTGAAAGACAAGCAAAAAGCCTTAAAATAGCAACTGCTAACTATTTTTATTCAATAAGAGTTGAGGAGCATACTAATTCTGGATTAATTAAATCGGGCTTGACAGGAATGAATGTGAGAAATTGATGACCGATTGTTTGAGTGTTGCACGCAACATTTTTGTTGCAACACTTGTGTTGCAATTTTGGGGATCAGTTAATTGGGTAAATAGGTAATTAGGTAATT
>JALOPY010000245.1 GCA_025453735.1 bacterium
TGTGTAACTGCCCGGATTTTGAAATTCATCAACGAGGCTGCTGATATTTTTTCCTAAAAAATTGTAGATGTTCAGCCGAACTTTTCCTGGTTTAGGAATCGAATACTGAATCAATGTCGAAGGATTAAACGGATTGGGATAATTTTGCAGCAATTCAAATTTCGCTACGGGCTGGCTTTTCCTTTCGGCGATATTAGTTAAGTCATTTTTGAATTTCACATTCATGCTATCAATCGTCGTATTTCCGTACTGATCCCGGGCTGCGACAAAAATGCGGTAATCGCCATCAGGATAATTTGCTGTGGCAAAAGCCAATTGTTTTTCTGACAGGTCGATTAAAGAATCGCCGTTGCTATTGGTCAAAACGTGATAGTAATTTCTTATTGTATCCATCCAGAAGGAAGGGAGGAGTCGATCATCCCGTTTGTAAATGACAGTCGCATAAGGCGTGTAATCGTTGGAGTCATAGAAGCCATACGCATGATTCAAAATATGTCCCAAGGTTCTTGGTAATATGATGTTGCCGTCTGCCAGATTTTTGATCCAATAGTAAGTTTCATACGCGGGCAGTTGCCAGGGCGAATCGCCAATATAATCGATTACTTTTATGATAATATCAATATCACCAAAGAGACTATCAGGTTCGATGTAGCGATCACTTTCATTTACGCAAAAGCCAAATTTCGAATCGCTGAATACGTCATCAATAATTGGCGGAAAAAGATCGGTGTTCGGTCGCAGGGAAAGCAACGGGTTATACGTGATGCCCCATTGATTATCGTTGTAACGCCAGACTGTCCCGATATCCTCGATTTCAACAAAATGAATGTGTCCCCAATCTTCAGACCATCGGACAATGTCCCCCAGGTAATCAAACTGTTTCACCGTATCTCCAACATCGAATTGGATGGTGCTTGGCACCAGATGGGCATACAGCCAGCCTTTCGATAAACTCGAAGTCTGCTCATTGCTAATCGCAATCCGCCAGTGCATGTTACCGCTGATGGTGAGAACGCATTTGACAAATCCATCTTCGACCGCATAAGTTGGCTCGTTCATTGGCACAATAATATCGAGTCCCTGGTGAAGATACGACCAGTCAGAATAGCCATAACTCATGTGCTGTTCGTAATAATTCCAGATGGTATGCAGGCTATCGAACGGGACAAAGGGCCAGGGAATCTGTTTATAAGAAGATGATTTGTTTAATTGCTTTTGGCTTTTAAAAGTTCTGAATTGTTTTGAAGCGTCGGCTTTTTCAAGCAAGACATTCCCTTGAAGATCATATATTTTTAAAATTCCTGTGGAAATGCCATCATGCCGAAACTGAATCCCGGCAAAAATTTTGTTGTCGCTCAACATTAAATCCCGGTAGGAATGATTGCCCGCGAGCTTCTTCTGAAATAGCAACCTTCCGTTGTCGATGGAATAGACGTTCATAAACTTTTTATCGATGACGGCAACTATGTCATTTTTCGATGAAATTTTAATCCGCCTGGGATAAATAAAATCTGTCTTGAATGCTGTGATCAATTTTTCGTATGCATAAACGTTCATCTCCCCGGCTAAGGCAGTAGCAATAAAATTTTCATCTTCAGCAATATCGAACTGGTCGCAGCCGTTGTAGTTTTCGATGTGGTGATCGGGAATGGATATTATTTTTAGATACGTTGCATTTCCCACGCCGAATTTATTTCCTGTTGACGAAAAGCCGAACACCGAGGCGGCGATAAATGTTTCGGAAAAAAGATGGCTTCCTGTTTTCGAATAAAAATGAATGGTCAATTCACGTTTATAGTGATGGGTCAGATCCAGGAATGCAATATAACCCGAATTTGAAATATAGAGATCGCTGCCAGGTACTATATCCGAAGTGAACAATAGATGATTGTCGTGATAGAACTGGAAATTTTTAATCTCCCTGACTTCGTCGGTGACGCGTCCAATATCGTACGTACACCAGAATCTGCCATTTGCTGAATTTGCGTTGCTTTTTTCCATAGGACTATTGGCAATAAATGTCCCATTAAAAGAAAGTGACAGATTGGATGATTTTAATTTACTTTCAATATTCTGTGCATGAGTCGGATGCATAATCATCAAAAAGATCAGAGCAATGAATATAATTCCGCGGGTGGATTTCATCTGGCAATCTCCTGGTTGTCGAAGGTAATGATTGAGCTTTGTTTGAATAAAGTTTCAACTTAATTCTGATGAAATTAGTTTCAGTAGAATTTCAATATTATTTTTTTCAAAATAAAAAATTTGCTTGACAATTTCAAGAATATTTATTATTATGAAGGCGTGTTTCATGGTGGACCTCATAAATATAAGCCGCTACGCTCTGCAAGAGCTGGCGGCTTTTTTATTGATCATTGGCATTTCTTCAGACTAACCGATCTAAATAATTCGATTTCCGGTTTGTGCGAGTCGAAGGTGAAATTGTTTGCCACAGAACCAAATCTAAAAAATTAACAAACAAATCACAAAGCGCATTTTATCACGTGAGGGAGGATATGTTATGGCATCGCAACACAAGTTCATCAAAAGACTGGAACAAGGGTTAGAAAAATTCTTATGGGGTTTCAGGATTATCATCATCCTCGGTGTTGTTGGTTTACTTACCAGCGCAATCGTTATTTTCCTGATTGGAGCGATTGAGACTATCGCTTTATTAAAACTATTCGTGACACAGCTATCGGAAAATGGCGTGCATTTTTCAGTTGAGGCATACAACAAAATCATCATCCATATTATTTCGACAATCGATGACTTTCTGCTGGGAATGGTGCTCCTGATCTTTGGACTGGGGACTTATGATCTGTTTATTTCAAAACTTGATATTGCGGAAGATAGATCAAAAAACAATAATATCAGACGGCCCGATTGGCTGCGAATCGGGTCGCTGGATGAGCTGAAAAGTATTCTCGGAAAAATTGTATTGATGATTCTGATTATTAACTTCCTGAGATTTGTCGTGGAATGCAATTTTGAACAGCCGCTGCATCTGCTGTACTTAGCCGGGGGGATAGCTCTGGTTGCGCTGGCGATATTGCTATCTCATGGCAAAGATATCGAGCAGACGAAGATCACCAAAAAGCGATTGGCTGCATTCAAGTTGACGAAAAAAAATCGAGATAAGGACGATCAATAATATGAATAAAACTGCTCTGCCAGGTAACAAGGTAATTGAAAATCTCGACTATAAATGTTACCTGGATGCGATTCGGGAACATTGGCAGCGCCAGGGGGACTGGCTTAAAATTGGGTATGCGCCGGATAAGTATTATGTGAAAGATTTTTGCCTGTTCGAGACGGATGGTGATTTTCATCTATTTCATATTGCTGGCACGCCTGGAGTTTCGTGTTGTCTGCCGGGAAATGAAATTTGGTTTGGTCATGCGAAAACAAAGAATTTTCAGCAGTGGGAAACGTTGGGACCATGTTTTTTTATTGATCCGGAAGGGTGGGATCATGGTCATGTCTTTGCGCCGTTTGTTGTTGAAAATGATGGGACGTACTGGATGTTTTATACCGGGTGTAAAATGGATAACACGCAGCGCATCGGCGCGGCAATTTCGAAAGATCTCCATCATTGGGAACGGGTTGGCAAAAATCCAGTAATTTGTCCTGAAATGTACGACTGGGCATTTTGTCCGACTATTGGAGGCGCCTCATGTCGCGATCCTCATGTCTGTCAATTTGGTGATGAATTTTCAATGTATTATACAGCAGTTACCAGGGAGGGAAAAGCTTGTGTGGCTCGGGCTGTTTCCCGCGATTTAGTTCACTGGGAAGATCGAGGACCTGCATATACCTACAAAAATCTAACTCATTGTGAATCCAGCAATGTTCAGGAATTGAATGGCAACTATCTGCTTTTCTTTGGCGGACATATTGAATACTGGTCGTATGTGTTGTCAGATAATCCATTCAATTGGCAACCACAAGAACCGATTCCGCTGGGACAACGAATCACTGCGATGGAAGTTGTACGACGTAATGATTCTCGTTGGCTGGTGGCTTATTTTACGTTTGATAGTTATCGATTATACCTGGGTATCATTGATTGGTCAAAGAAAAAGCCAATGATTCAATCGGTTTTGGATCGAACCGAAATAGAGTTTTTTGGATTTTAGAAGATTGTAGAAGTGTTTGGGTTGAATTAGGAATTTTCTCAAAAATTTTCAACTGGAAGTATTTGAAAATAAAAAACCGGATTGAGCTCTGCAAAAGAGCTCATCCGGTTTTATGTTACGAATCAAAATTGATGACTATCGCACCAGCATCATCTTCATTTTCTGGGAGTAGCTCTTGCTCGCTCCGATAGCCTTAATGCTGTAGAAGTACAATCCACTCAATCCACTGGCGACAGCCAAACCTTCATCATCGGTTCCATCCCACATGATCTGGTGACTACCAGCGACTCTTTTATCATTGACCAGAGTCTTAATTGTTTGACCCATGAGGTTGTAAACCTGCAAGGTGACTTTTGCTTGTTCTGGCAGATCGAATGCGATCATGGTTTCTGGATTAAACGGGTTTGGATAATTCTGACGCAGCGCATAGCGCGTTGGGATTGCATCCCCTTTATGAACCGCGCCACCTGCCATTGCTCCAGGACCGGCGCCGATTAACGCTGTCGAGTAAACTTCAAACTCAGCAAGCGAACGGTACTTGTCCTGTGAATCCAGGAGCTCAAGTTTCATAAATTTTGCCATGACTGGCAATACCAATTTCTCTTCCCAATCTGCGGCATTGGTCGTTTTTCTGATTAATTCAGTAAACTTTAAGCCATCGGTTGATACAGAGAAACGGTATTCTGTTGCCAATTGCTGTGGATAGCCTTTGCCATTGCCGCGATTCACTCGAATCTTTAGGATTGCTCGTTCACCTTCATCGGCAAATTTATAGATACCGAAGCAACCATCATATTTAAGCGCAGCGACTTGAGTAGCCAGGTTGCCATCAACTGCATTGTCCCAGCCTTCGCCGCGCCAGGTATCTGTACCCTCAACAACGGCCAGATTTTCTTTTATCAATTCAGGTTCTGTAAATCGAACTATAACAGGTGTTGCGGCATCCAATGTCGAAGATGAAAGTCTTCTTCCGCCTACACGAACCGAAACAGTTTTATCTTCCGCTGCCAGGGAGCTGAACGAACCGAAATAGACTCCAGGTTCTTCGGTTTCAGTAACGATGTTAAAGAAGTTGTAACTTCCTGATGCTACGACTCGGAAAACTGACGGTCTTAAGCCGCTCACAGGATTGCCATTGGCATCAGCCAGGATAATCTTAACTCCGGCAGCGTCATAGCCATTGGCAATATGCGAATCTGACACCATGATGACCGAATGTGAAATGTCGGGAATTTCGATTTTTTCATAAACTTCGAATTCACCGATTTGCTGCCATTTGTGTGCACCTGCTTCACATGTTAATTTAACAAACAACGCTTCAACCGGATCAAAGGAGAAATCTTCCCAACCACCGCCAGTTTTTCGGAAGCTGCCAACGTCAGTGAAGTTTTCACCATCCATCGAGACAGACACTGTGAAATCGGCTACCCAATCGCCCTGTTTGCCTTCAACACCAGTATCTGTCATCAATCGTACTTTTTGAATTTGACGAGCAAAACCATCATCAAAGGTAAAGATAGCCCAGGGATGATCGCCTTTCACATTGGTGGTGCCTTGTGTGTGAAACGTATTGTGATCAATAGCATTATCCCAACCTTCATTTTTCCAGGTTTCGCCGTCGGCATTGACGTACTGAAGATAGGTATAACCCAGACGTTCTACATCATCATAAACTTCAACGAGGCCCGCAACAGCTTCAGTATTGCTAAAGCCGGTGACGCTTGAAGTTAATGCTACTGAGTAAATGCCTGGCTCGGAATAAGTATGAGCCGGATTTCTTTCGGTGCTGGTCGTTCCATCGCCAAAATCCCAGAGGAAGGATTCAGCATCGCCAACAGTTTTATTCTCAAATTGAACTGTTAAAGGACCAAATCCGACTGTCGGCTCAGCATAAATACCGGCAGCAATTCGTTGATTGAGTTTCACAGCTTTTTCGACTTTCATCGTTTGAGAATTTCCGTTGACATCTGTTGCTGTAAAGGTCACGTCAAATTCAGCGTCTCCATCAGCAGTGAAGATTGATGTCGGATTTTGCGTCGAGCTGGTCTTGCCATCGCCAAAATCCCACTGATAGCTGACGATTGGAAATTTGCTTCTCGTTTTGTTAGAAAAGTTTACTGCTAATGGGCTGACTCCAACATTTGGATAGGCTGTAAAATTAACGTCAAGACCGTTGCTGTAAATCCATTGCATGCCCGCAATATCTGCTGGGTGAAGGTCAATGGCATGTTCGTCCATGAAATATTCTGGAAGATTTTCCCAGCAGGTGAAGCCATACATGGTTTTTGCCTTGTCAGCTTCTCCAAACAAATTGGTCAATCCCAATAAATTGCCGAATTCGTGGGTCGCCCAGTTTGCGATAATCATGCTTGGCACTGGGGCAGTAGCAGCGTCGATCCACCAGTTATGCAATGCGTTCAATACGATGTCCGCTTCGATGATATGCCCTGAACCATCGGTCCATAGCATTGTCATGCTTGGCGAACCAGGAAATGTATACGGAGCAAACAATACAGTGTTTTCCCCATCGAATGCAGGCACTGAAACATTTGATGGACCTCGTTCTTCGAGATGAACCATTGCATTTCCTTGACAATTCCAGGTATTTGCGCTGGAAACAATACTCCAATATGCCTGATTTGGTACGTTGACTTTAAAAGGAACGATTGGATAGTCTGTTCCCTCGGCATTTCCGACTCCCGCGTACCATTTGCTTCCCACGTATCCAAAAGACACATTGAAATCATGATAGACCATTCCTTCATTCGGACGTCTCATGCGGAGTTTGCCGCTGCTTGCGCCAGCAGGAACATCACAAATAATTTTTGTATTGTTCCAGTGACTGAATGTCGTAGCAGGAATCCATATTGAATCACCCCACCAATAAAATCCACCAAAAAACTCGACTTTGGTGTCAGGATTGCCATTGTTGAAATCACCAAAATTGAGTCCGAGAATTTTAATGCTTTTGCCCGTTCCCGCTGATTGACACATCGGTTCTACTGAAGCAATTTCTGGGTGCATTTCTTGTGGAACGAATTTTTTAATTTTGACATTATCGATCCAGGTGCCGCGATCAGAAATCTGGTAATCGCTAAAGAAAATAAAGCAGACCCAGACCTGGGTTTTATCCCACAGCGGACCAACAACGTTTTCAATGTCAATTTCGTAATGAACATATCCACCTGTGGAATTATAAACCCATTGATACTCGGGTTGGTCAGTTATCTGAAACCATACTCCGTCAATCGAAAAGCCAACGCCTGTTCGATCTAGCGGCCCGATATAACTATTATCCGCAGGCGGAACGTTACGGAATGGTTCGACTGTCTGATCAATTTTGAAAGTCAGTCGTGCAGAAAAAACATCACTGAGATCAAATGGACCAGCGACCATCCATGCCTGTGTATTATCGGGATAATTGTCGGTTCCAGCTTGCAAATCCGGATTATGTGGAAACATATTGGTTTGAGCGCACCAAACAGCATAGTTTCCATCATAAGGATTGACATCCGTTTGTCCCCAGGTGTATCCATTATTGACGCCGATATTGCCGTTGCGTGCGAGCAACCAATTTGTGCCAGGAAAATCGTATTCAAAATTATCGCCCCAGACACACTTCCATCCCCAATCTTGCTCGACTTGTGGTTCCTGGAAATCGCCCAATTTAGGACGAGATTTCTTTGCCTTGTCCAGCAGTTCTTTCGAGAATGGAAATTGGATCATTTCAGGTGCTTTTTGGGTAGATTTTCCTAATTGTTTCAGAATCTTGCCCCGAAGCCCATCGATAGACATTGCATCATCCGAGGTTGTAGCTCCGTTCAGCGGAAGCCGATTCTTTTTCCAACCAAGAATATCTGTTTCTGTTACATTCTTGTCATCGGAGCCCAGGAATAGCAGAACTTCTTCTCCAGTTTTGAACACAGGCGCCCCAATGACCGTTAATCCAATGTCACCAACTTTACCGCCCGGGACTTTGATAGTTCGGAATTTTGAATTATCATCTCCCTTCAAATTTTCGGCAACATTGATGGTAATCGTCGTAAAAATCTGGGTGTGGTTGTCGTTCCATCCTGATTCTTGCGTAGTAACCTTACCAACGATGATGCTTTCAGCTTTATCAGTTAGCTCCTTTGCTGTCTTTAGATGTTCAACTCCACTAACTGAAAAAGTGAATGCAACTATCGCAATAAATAAAACGACTAAAAACTTCTTCATGGATCCTCCGTACTTTTTAGATGGCCATGGTTAAAAATTTTTGTGAATTAAGGAATCGAATAAGTCTTATCTCTCTGCGGACTTCCTTTGTATCACCCCCTTCCTGCAGAAGATATTTGCTTAAGCGTTAAAAGTATTTATGAAATTTCTCCTATTATTCTTGATTTTAAGCTATTATTTAAATTTAAGTTTCGATTATACAGCCATGAAAATATTAACTTGAGAATCTTATCTTGATATGTTCGTTTACCCTAAGTTGTGGGGGGATTGAATTAAAAAGAATAATAATAACCAAAATACGGCACTACTTCCAGCACGCTCTGCATGAAAATATTGTTTTTCGTGATAGAAGCATGCATTAATCCGACACGCACTTTATAAGAAATATTTTATAACATAATTAGTATTAATTGAATAATGTAGTTTATCCCGTATCAAATCTGATTTCTAACAAAATATACATGAGCAAAAATAAGAAAAAAAATTAAAAAGTCAAGATATTTTTAGATTAAATTATATTTTATTTTATGTTAGACAATATAGATATTTATAACTTTTATAAACAAATAATTGTAATCAATATTATCAAAAATGCAAAATTAAAAAATCTCAAATAAAGCTACTAAGCTATCTGTTCGTAAAATACTCACTTCATTTTAAATTTGCGTAAAAATTTATTTAATTTTTTTAACCTACAAGAAAAAATATATAAAGGAAATGACAGATTAAAAAAATCAGTAATCCTTTGCAACTTAACTACCAGACTCTTTAGGAAAAGGAACCGAATTTGATTATTTTGATGAACGTGCTGTAACCGAAAACAATGAATTTTACCTGATTATAAATTCCAGCGTTCTTTGTTGCTGAAAATTATTTTGATCTTTCATGAATTCATGAGACATAAATTGCTTTTTTCTGAAATAGTAGTATTGAATTATATCTCTAATTTAGATGTAATTACAAAACAGTAATTAGCTTATTCGATGCAAAAAACGAATACTTTTCATCAAAGCAAAACTGATCCCGGTTTTGTTTATAAAATATTTTTTTAATTTGAAATAAAAAATACTTGATCTTTTCGCAATGTTTTTTTAAATTATATGTGACAAAATCGGTTTTGAGATAGTCAAAATTTCATTCTTTTTTATTAAAATGTCAAAATTAATTGTATCGGAATTTCAAAATTTGTGTTATGCTCGTTAGGCTTTATTATGTAACATGGTTCAAAAATGTCATTGCGAGCGAAGTGAAGTCGCACCTTCGGCTTCGTCGCCCTCCAGAAGCGGACTTTCAGCTTCGCTCCTCGCCATGACTAAACAGTGTTACATTTCAATCCTTAATGAGTATATATTGCAATGACAATAACTTTCAAGGAGCAACTAACCTGTGGGTGCGGTGGAGGAAACAGAGCATCATGGAGATTTTTTGGTGGAATTATCTGGCGGTTTCAAAATTCCGCTTCAAATCTGCTTGTTCCGCTTTTCATTGTAAGAAAATTCCTCATTAATAACTGCTTTAAAAAGAATGGCCAATCTCGATTTGCGAGACTAAGTTCTATCTTCGTGCTCTAACATATCAGACATTTCATCTGTGTCTCATAATGTCTAATTAACAAAATTTATTGTGAGACAAAACGAACAGATGATCAAGAAATGATTAGCTATTGATATACAGAGAGATAACTCAGCAAAGCGCATGTATTCGTAATTGGCATATATATTGCTTAATTCGGAAATTAGGCTATTTTTAAGTGATCTTTATCAATTCTTTCAAGTAGTGAAAAAAATAATTCTTCACTAATTCGATATTTCCGCACTTTTTCAATGTTGGTTCTATTATAATTTGGTAACTCCGAATCCATTTTATGATAGTAAGCTAAACCACCTTTTGATCTGAAATGTGAGCTGGAATAAGAGATTTTAACATCCTCGAAATTCTCTATTTCGTAATTTTTTATGATTATAATTGTCGGAAATTGTCATAGAAAGGATTGGCTGATTTTTTAAATTGTGGTTTAGGACGTGAGATAAAATAACTTACCCAATTGATCGACCGATTGTCGTTGCTTGCAGTTATCATAAATTCGGAAATGGTCAATTTAGTTAATTTCACGTCCTTAATAATCAACTTTTCATAAGATCATGAAATTAATTTCCCTGGATGTTTTTAGGAGTTCTATAATTATGTCCGTCGCATAAGCAATAATCTGGTCTGAGGGATTACAATGACTTCACCGACACAATCAATTCCAAATGCAACAATTGAGGCGATTGCAAGAAGCCTTTTTAAGGAGACAATTCAGTACGGCTTCAAGCAAATAGATTACCTAAGATTTGTTAATGTCCTATTGGATATGTCCATGAAGAATAGCAGCTATCCAGGAAAAAATGAAGAGAACGGTGATGATCACAACCAGAAACAAAGTTCTGCCCTGCCTCTTCTGGGAGAGCGGATCAAAATAAGAAAGTTTATGGAGGACGCTGATAGGCAACTTTTCGAAAAATGGATTAATGATACGGAGGGACGTCATTTTTTAATTTCAAGAATCACGGCGAAAGAAACAAAAATTGACCAATGCATTCGGAATGAAGATAATGTCCTGGGATTGATTTGTTTGAATAATAATGATGAAACGCCTATTGGAATATTGGCTTTTTTAGACCATGATAAGATCCAACGGAAAGCCGAGCTGAGGAAACTCATCGGTGAACCAGAGTACAGGGGTAAGGGATTCGCGAAAGAGGCTGCCAAACTCTGGATGCAATTTGGAGTGTCCATACTCGAATTGAAAAAAATTTATTTAAATACATTGGATACCAACATCCGCAACATTAAATTGAATGAAGAACTCGGATTTCGAGTAGAAGGAATATTGCGGAATGAATTTTTTTTCAATAATAAATACTATGATGTGCTAAAGATGAGTTACCTTGTCGAATAATTATGGTACACTGCAATTCAGATTCGACAAATCGGTCGATTTTAAATTTAAAATTTTGAAAAGCTATTAAAATTGTAATGGGCTTTTTACTACTGGGTTGAAAGGGTTATGATGACGATTCATTCAAAGGTTTTTGGCGGAACAAATTTTGAACCAACCACTTTGGTAGAGCTGCTGCGCTGGAGGGCTACCAATTTTGCAAATAGCAGAGCTTACACTTATCTCCAGGACGGTGAAGAAAATGAATTATTAATGACTTATGCTGATTTGGATCGGCGTGCTCGTGCGATTGGCGCCTGGCTGCAATCTTTGGGCGCGGCAGGAGAACGAGCGTTGCTCATCTACCCTCCAGGCATCGAATATGTTGTCGCATTTTTTGGTTGCTTGTATGCAGGTGTTACGGCAGTCCCAGCTTATCCTCCTGATCCCACCCGACTCAATCGAACGCTGCCACGATTACAGGCGATTGCCCAGGACGCCCAAGCTTCGTTAGCGCTCACCAACGATTCAATTTTGTCGATGATTAAAATTATGAGAATCGGATCGAAGGTGACCGACTCATTGGAAAAAATGCCGTTCCTGAAAAAATTTGGCAGCTCGCTTAGCTCATTTATATCTCAACGAGCGGCAATCGTAAATGCGAAAGACTTGAGTGATTTGAACTGGCTATCTACCGAAGATATTAAAAATGGATATGGAAAAGATTGGAAGCATCCTGAAATTGACAAAGACACGTTAGCTTTCCTGCAATATACTTCTGGTTCAACAGGGATCCCCCGTGGAGTTATGTTGAGTCATGAAAATTTGTTGTATAATTTAGCTCTCATTAATGAAGGATTTGGCTCCAGACCAGATAGCGAGGGGGTTATCTGGCTACCCATTTATCACGACATGGGACTGATTGGAGGTGTGATGCAGCCATTGTACGCCGGGTTCCCCTGTGCTTTGATGTCCCCAGTCGATTTCCTGCAGCATCCACTAAGATGGTTAAATGCAATTTCCAGGGTCAGAAATAAACAAATCATCAGTGGAGGTCCCAATTTCGCGTATGACTTATGTGCCCGAAAGGTAACTCCTGAGCAAAAAGAAAAATTGCGATTGGAGCACTGGAAAGTCGCCTTTAGCGGAGCAGAGCCGGTTCGCCCTGAAACCATCGATCGGTTCAGCGAGACCTTTAAACCGTGCGGTTTCAAACGGGAGGCGTTTTATCCTTGTTATGGCCTGGCTGAAGCCACTTTGTTTGTATCGGGCGGCTATAATGCTGATCCCCCAATAATTTTGAATATCAAAAAATCAGAGCTGAAAAACAATTGTTTCGTCGAGGCGCTGCCCGGGGAAGATGACAGCCAG
>JALOPY010000246.1 GCA_025453735.1 bacterium
TGAATTTTCATACCATTCTGAGGGGATCACTGAAAAAGACGCATGGCTCATCAGCTCTTTGACTTCGGTCTTGTTTTTATAGCCGACAAATTCGGCATTTTTAATGTTGTGATCTATGGCAAAAGCTTCAAGCTCTGTCCGCTGAGGTCCATCGCCAATGATGATCAGTTTCGATCCTTTCACCCGAGTCATTGCCTTCAATAAAGTCAAAACGCCTTTTTCCGGCGAAAGCCTGCCAAGATAAACAAAATAATCTTCGTAAATCGGGCTAAAAGGGAATTGATCGAGCCAGGTGAGCAGAAAATGATGTTCGACTTTATTATCAGCAATCCCGCCTTTCACCAGCATCTGCTTCATGAAGGCTGAGGGCGTATGAAATAATCCTACGTTCTTTTTGTATGTTTTCAAGAATTGATGAACATAGGCTTCCACAGCGATCAACGCGCTGGCTGCCAGGGAATTTTTATGACACCTGGTTAAAATCGGTTGATAGAATTTTCCACCCAGACATTTCTCACAAACTTTATTTTCATGTTCAATATAAAACCGATAATTGGGACAAATTAATTTATATTGATGCACAGTCTGGACGACCGGAATTCCGTATTTTCGGAGCGAATGCAAAATCGCTGGCGAAATCTGGTGATCGATCATGTGCAGATGCGCCACATCGGGCTTCGTTGCTTCGATCAACGCTTCGATCCGGTTTTGAGCATGAAACGAATAAATCAGCCTGCCAGCCTCTTTTAATTTTTTCATGCTAAACGGAGCATCGTAATCCACATGGTCAACAAAATAATCGCTGTATTCCGATTGAAAATTGTTTTCGTCTTTCATGGCAAAAGGAATAATTTGGTGTCCGTTCTTTTCGAGCAATTCCGTCAGATCGAACAGGTATCGTTCCGATCCTCCTTTGACAAAATAGTATTTGTTGACCATTAAAATTTTCATTCGCTGTTCCAGATGAATTAATTTTCACCACTGAGGCGCTGAGGCGCCATGATTGATCTAACTTTGCGTCCCTGCGTCTTTGCAGTTAATCGCCTCGTCAGTCTCAACTATGATTTCATAAATTAGTGTTTTCAACCCAGCAATCGAATCATCTTTATAAATTAATTTTAATTCGGGCGGCGCCTGGTTTTCATCCAGCAAATAATTGATGGTAGGAAAACTGGTTTTATTTTTTTCATTCAATGCTAAAAATCCTGCGCCACGATATTTTGCATAAACCAGCGCTCGATCAAGATCGTTGTGCGGAATGGTGATCGATTGGTTAATATTATAATTCCCCGCATAAAAGCTCACAGCATGACTCCATGCCATCACGACGGGAACTTCGTTCCCACAATATTTTTTTAGCCAGAGACCCGCTTTTTTCTGCTCGACTGGTTCAGCCCATTCCGTTGCGTCAAAAGGATTGCGTGCTATCACCCGAATATATGCTGGAATAAAAAGGCTTGCTATAAATATTAAAATGAATGCATTCCTGAGCATAACCATTTTATTGCTTTTTAATTTCAGGTCAAAAGATTCCCAGGTTTTCTCAAACCATTCCATTAAATATTCGATGCCGATCCCGCTCCATATCAAAACAATTGGCACCATGGGCAACATGTACCGTTCGGTAAAGTGAAACATGGGGACAACGATGAACCAAAAAAATCCTACATAAGTCAGTAGATAGCCATCACGTATCATGCGTTTTTTATCCCACGCTTTTCCCCACAATCCAAGAATTATGAGCGCCAGAATCGGCAAACCCAGCACCTGAGCGATTCCGCCTTTGATAACTTGCAAGAAATTTTTCAGAAATTTTTTGACAATCAAAAAGAGAGTTGCCGAAACAACCTGCTGTTCTTCGCTGGTTTTATTCCCAGCGACGGGTTGATAAGATTTCTTCAGAAATTCCCCGGTATGATAAATATCGTCGTCAGGCAATGTTGTATTATCCTTTGAAAGCTTCAGCCAGGGATTTAGTCCATCGCTTTTATCTGCATTTTCCATCACCGAAATTTCACCCTGAAAGTTAGTCGTGCCTTTCGAGCTGATTGTCCACTGTCCGGTTGTTTTTTTCAGGTAAATAAGATATGGCGAGCTCGTGATGACAAAGCCAAGTGTAACGACTATCAATATTAGCGCTGATCTGAATTTGCGATACATGACGATCTCAAAAAGTGTCACGCAAACCAATATCCCGATGAAAACGAAATAAAGCCCGATCCCCTCGGGTCGTGTGAGATAGGCGAATGCAAAAAGAATTCCGACAACAAAAGCTCTGAAAACCGATTTGTGATTTAGCACAGAAAAACCAGTAAGTATTCCAGTGACAGCAACGAAAATGTAAAGAGGCTCAGTTTCGTCTGCTGTGCTGCTTTCAATTAAAGCCGGAAAAAATGCAATCAATAATGAATTTAAAATTGCAGCGCGGCGACCAAAATGTTTACGACTAAAGAAATATACTGGAACGATAAGCAAAGTGCCAAAAATAATTGAAACCAATCGGCCAGCCAATTCATAATTGGGACATACTTTTCCCATTAATGCTATCGTAAATGGATAAAGCGGAGACCAGTAAGGGTGAAGCACATGACTGAATCCATGAATCGCACCACTGGCGCCCAGTTTTAAATAGTTAATCTCATCCCAGCCTGCTGCATACTCAAACCTCAGAAAAAAAAGTCGGACGAGCAAAGCAATTGCAATGATAATAAAAAGGCTCTGATATTTATATGAATTTGCTTTTTGTTGCATCAGCACGATATTCCTACTTCCGCTTCGTTCCACCATTCATTTTTAGAAATAAATCTTCATATCGATCTGAAATGCGATCCCAGGTATATGCCTCTTTGATTCTTGCCACGGCTTTTTCCTGGTATTGTTTCACCACGTCCGGATGATCAACAAGGTATTGCATTTTATCCCGAAGATCATTCCAATCACTGGTTTTAAAATATGGGCCCGCCTCGCGGATGACCTCACGATGCTCTGGCACATCATTCGCCAGCACACAATTGCCAAATCCCATTCCTTCCAGCAGTGCGGGATGGGTGCCCCCCACTTCGGTCGCCTGAACGTACATATACGCATGAGATTGAAACTCCCGATACCCTTTTCCAAAAACATATCCTGTAAAAATAATCCTGGGATCATTTGTTGATTTTAGCTTTTTGATATAATCGGTGCTGTACGGCGCATCTCCCACCATAACGAGCTTCAAATCGGTTTTAACATGCTCAAACGCCTTTACCACGAGATGCGCGTTATTTTCAGGCTCCATGCGACTCACGTATAAAATATAGTGACCTGGTTTTACTTTGAATTGATCAAGCACTTCCGTTGTTGGTACTTTTTCGGTTGGCGCACCGTAGGGAATAAACGTTGAGAATTTTCGAAACCGCTTCCAATAATATTCCCTGATGAAAATCGAATCCGTCACAACCTGGTCTGAAAATATCGTCGATAAAAACTCGGAGACACGATAGAATAATTTACCTGCTGCATTCCATTTGTCTCGCTGCCATTCCAAACCATCCACGTTTATAGCAACTTTCTTGCCACTTAATCGTGGCACCAGAGAGAAAACTGCATTGGCGCTATTGCAGATCAAAATGACATCAAAATTTCGTTTGAATGAATCTAAAACACAAAGAAATGTATGCGCCACCGTGTCAAAATATTTATGGCTGATGGTCGGGAGCAGCAAAATTTCGACACCTTTATAGTGGCTATCTTTATAATTTATAATATTAGTTCGACCATAAACAGTAACTTCATGTCCTTTTTGGACTAAACGAGTGCTTAACTCTTCGGCAAACGTTTCAAAGCCCCCATAATTCGCTGGAATCCCCCGAATGCCCATGATTGCTATTTTCATATTTTGAGTCTCAGTTTTTCAATCAGTAATTATTGCAACTTTTTAAATTCTCTGGTGAAATCTAATTTTTTGTCACGAAAATAAACCTGCTGTTTTAATATGAAACATTTTTTCAATTTTTCTGATCAATGGTGTCCAGATTCCCACAATTTGACATTTGGTTTCGGCAAAAGAGCCTTCACCTCGGACCCAAAAGCGCGGGATCGCAAACAAATCTTCTTTGCCATTGATGAACCGATTCTCGACGCTCGCAGCTAATTCAAAACCATATTTTTGAACGAACTCTTTTTCACGCAATCCAAATTCGCCATCCGGGTAAGCAAAAAATGATACTTTCTTGCCGGTCCAGTTTTCAAGTTTTTGCCTGGAAATTGTCAGCTCAAAATCCAGCTCATCCTCAGTGCAGCGCGGCATAATCACATGATGTGCGGTATGACATCCGATCATCACCTGGGGTAATTTCGAAATCGCAACGACGTCCTCGGTGGTCATGGTTTCACGATCCATCATTTTTGAAAACCGATTCTCAAGCTCAGAAATTAGTTTTTGTCGCTCGCTATCTTTCATCGCGCTAATTTTTCTGAGGCGATTATATTGGTGCGGCAGGAATTTTCCATATTTTGAAAGATAGGTCCACCAGAACACGCCGCCATTTTCAATGGGCTCCGTAGAAATGAAAAAGATAACAGGGATATTATATTTGGTGATAACCGGAATCACATTTTCCATATTTCTTTTCCAGCCATCATCAAATGTGATCCACACCGCTTTATCGGGCGCAGATGACTTTTTTCGCATGATGTCAATTAACTGATCGGTCGAAATGAATGTGTAGTTATTTTTTTTTAGCCATCGCATTGCTTTCTCAAATAAATGCTTCTCAACATCGTGAAAACATAATGCCGTAACATGGTGCTCAGAGTAAACTCTCTTCTTTTCATCCTCAAATGATCCGCATACAATTAAGCCGAACGCCAGAATTCCCCCTAAGAAATTCCGCAATATCTTTTTCATCGCTAACATCGCTCTAATCCACTTCTTGAAATTTGAAATAAAAATCCAGATCGGAATCTGCCATTGTCGCCAGGATGTCCTTTCGTTCATGAATTCGATTCAGGTCAATGTCCAATTCCGCGTTCGTTAAAATGACAATCGGTTTGCCGACCTTTAAGAAATAACTCTCTTTCAGATTTTTATCAAAAAAGTGAAAGGAGCTCATGGTGAAAATTCCATCATATCCCCCTAATTTTGCCAATTGTTGAGTCGCAAATAAAATTGCTTTAAATTTCTTCTCGTCCATCTC
>JALOPY010000247.1 GCA_025453735.1 bacterium
TGGGAGCAAGAGAAGAAAAAGAAGAAGTTATTGGATGCATATCAATGAAATGTCAAATCGCAGACTGGCCGATCGGTCGCCTGTAATTGAGGCATTGCCTTTGATAGCGTAGTAAACGTTTATTTTTAAATTCAAAAAATTTCGCTTATGTCCAAAATGCTAAAATGTTTAATACCCAGCATTATTGCACGCAGGATTGCGACTATTTTTATTCCCCAGGAAAATGCAAATGGGTAATATGATCCAGGATTAATTTCTTCTGGTGCGCATCAGCTCATGGATTCGGTTTGCCAATTCTTTATATTTTGGCAGCGCCAATTCTTCCTTCAAAGGCAAAAAGCACGCGATGATATATCGGACCTTGCCATCATCCACAATTCCCACATCATGGGTCCAGCAGGAGAACCAGCCGGTCTTGTGGTAAAACATGGCATTGGGCGGAAGTCCAGTTGCCAGCTTGGTGTTATCCAGTTGTCGCGCAAGAAAGGATTTCATTTGCATGCTCACCCAGGGACAGGCCAGTTGATTCGTTTCAATGCGGTATAAAAAGTCAGCGGCATGGAGTGCGCAGGTTTCGGTTCCCCGGATCTTTTCATAGCCCGGATCTTCATACTTGCGGCTCAAAAATTTTCGAGTCACTTCACTGCCAAACCAGTTGTACGTATGCAGCAGGTCGTTGATGTTTTCTCTGCCTGCGATATCGATCAGGCAGTTTGCCGCCGAGTTATCGCTGCGGGTGATCATCAGGTCCAGCAGGTAATTGACAGTCACGCTATCCCCTGCTTGCAATAAAGGCCGCGGATCGAATTCGATCTCTTTTGATCGATCCACGTCATTGGGAGATTTAACGACATAGCTGCTCGTCAGCGATAATCCTCCTTTTGAAATCTGATGCAGCACCTCGGCTGCCACGTACATTTTATAGACCGAGGCTGGATAGATAAAATTATTCAAATTCACTCCGCCCAGGTGCGGTTTTTTCCCATTCAAGTCGATGACGGCTAAGGAAATCTGCTCCATGCCATCCTCGCCGACATCAAAATCTTGGTCGAGCACGAGGTCCCTGACAATTTGAACAAGATCGTTGGACAACGCAGCATCCATTTTATAGCAGGATGGAATTGTTAATTCCTGAGCATAAATCAATTGACTCAGCAGGAAATACAGGACGATCATTTTCTTCATATTAGTCATCCTTTACGGTTCTGATTTGCATGACTTGCTTGATGCATAATATAGCATTTTTTCCAATACTATCAAGGTGAATTTTCAAATCGTCGCCGGTTGCAGTCGGCAGTTGGCAGTGGCCAGAGCAAAAGAATGGAACAGGTTAGTGAAAGGGTGATACGAGTTGCGGAACCGTTGCTTTGGGCGACGGAATGGATTGAATGATACGAAACATGCCTTTGGTATTGGCGCAGTCGGTTTCGCGCATCTTGCCATCAGGAGCTTCCAATTTCAACCCGTGATAAAATGTCACGACTTCACTCCCTTCTTCGTTTAACCTTTGTTTTAACTTTCGCCAATAGGCGCCAGGATCAGGGCTATCGGTTAGCGCTCCGCAAACATCCACCACCGAGAAGTACCACTCCTCGTTGTGCCAGATGCGCCTGATTTTTTTGCTTTCAAAAACAACGATTTTATTTTGGGCCATCGGTTGCTCCTCTTTTTTAAGTAATTCCGACAGGATCAAAAAAAACTTCACTAATCCTCACTTCTGGCAAGCTTAAAAAAATTGGCAGCCAAAATATGCAAAACTATTTCCATATTGTCAAGCCGTAAGGCAGGAATCCTCGAAAATTTGGTATTTTGAGACATCAATTTAATGGGGGTGATAAATAGATATTACCGCAGCAAAATCAATTTCCTCGATTGTACAATTCCGTCCGCTTCGATGCGATACACATAAATTCCGCTGGCGCATCCCTGGGCATTCCAGGTGTATTGGTGAAATCCTGCTGAGAGTTGATTTGATGCCAGTGTGGCAACTTCTTCCCCCACGGAATTGAAAATCGTCAATCTGACATCAGAAGTGACGGACAAAAAAAATCCGATGGTGGTCGTGGCATTGAAGGGGTTGGGATAATTTTGGTGCAGCTCAAAGGATTTTCGGGACTCGTTTTTGTTATCTTGCGGAACTGAGGTCGGTTGAACCTTCAAGTCAAACTGACCGCCCGCTTTCAAGACATGCAGTCTGGCATTGACCAGACCGCGATAATTGGTGGCGCGATTGCCGGTGCGGGTGTAACTGGCGCATTGGTGGGTGATTTCGTTAGTATCCAGAATGTACACGATCCCATTTTTAACAGCAAGAATGCCCTGGTCGGAAATTTCAGCCGCAGCATCGAATTGGGAATTGTCTTTGTCGCCATTGAGAAAGATGGCTCGATAGCCAGGCTTGTCGGCAATGCCCCACATTCCGCCGACCCAGCGATTTTCATAATAGTAGGTTTCGTTTCTGGCGTTCTCCCAGAGAAGCTTGTTGATAATGACTGAATTGGGAACCTTATTTTCACCAGCGCTTTGACTGAGCTTTCCCTGCCAGGCAGCCTCATCGTCGGAAGTGATTCCTTTGATGACAATGCTACCCTGGCTATTTGAGCTATCCTCAACGCCACTGAGAGTGACAGGAGTGAAATTATTGTCGATTTGATAATCGGTCACTGGCTGCATGTACGGACCTGGATCGACCAATTCCCTGGTATTAAAATTAAAAACAGCGCCCCTGGTTAAATGATGAAAAACAATATGGGTGAATGTGACGGGACTTCCTGGCTGGCAATCGATCACAGAATCATCGCTTTTGTAGATGATGGTTACCGACGCATCCCCCCAGACTTTGCCATTGCCATCCTTGTTGATACACATCGCTGTATTTTCACAAACACCCACTCCCATCAAATCGGATTGCCCATTATCAACAATGCGACGTGCCAGCATGGGCACCAATCGAGCCAGTCTACCCCTGGGATGGAAATGGGAATCTGTCAAGACGTTGGGCAGGATGTTCAAAAAATCATCGGTTATCGTAATGTCAGGATGGTAGGGATTGTACGCTGCTTTATCTGGATAAAGATAACCACCTGTACCATCGTAGACCACTTCTCCGAGAACCGCCAACCCTGCACTCGTCCCGCCGATGACACCGCCATGTTGAAACATGTAATGGATGGCATCTTGAACCAGTGTCCCTTTCCAGTTTTTAATATAATCGCCCTGGTCACCGCCTTCGATAAAAATTCCCTTAGCTGAAATCAACTTTTTATAAGTTGCTGAATCATTGGCTGCCTGCCTGGTGGCAATACGAAAAGCTTCACAGGAATTCGCTGCACCCAGTGATTTAAAATACGATGGGTAATAATTACTGACTTCATCTGCATCGATGTTAATAATCTTGCCCGAATCGGCTGCCTGTACAAACCAGCCGTACGGATCATCAGCCCAGGAACTGTATTCGCTTCCGCCTCCCACTAGTAAAAGTGATCCTTGAGCAAACAGGATGTGCGGAATGAGTAGCACAATCATCAAACATAATAACTTTTTCAGCATAAAATAATCCTGTAAATTTAGCAATGACTTTAGAACGCGGATCACGCCAGAGGCGGATGCGCCTTCGGAGCATTGAACTGATCGAACAAATTCGAACGGAAAGAAGAATGAAATCTGAAAAGCGAGACGACAAACGTGAAATATTTTGAAATCAGTATGTTGCTTTTCTCGTCTACCATCTCACGTTTCACGTCTCACAAACCAAATCCGTTCAAATCAGTTCAATCCGTCAAATCCGCGTTCCAGAATCTTTTCTGATTTATTTCAGCTCCCGGGAATCGTCTCATCCTCGCGAATTTTCGGAGCGATGGCAAAGCCGGTGAATCCATAGATCAAAGCGAAGACCATTCCCAGATAGCACATAAAGGCCCAGGGTGCATATTGGAGCGTATCAACGCCCAGCGTGCCTGACATGTAAATGCCAGCCATGCTCCAGGGAACCAGCGGCACCACCACCGTGCCCGAATCCTCGGTGGTACGAGATAAATTTTTAGCTGCCAGATTCCGCTGCTTAAATGCCGGGGCGAATAGCTCACCAGGCACGATGATAGAGAGAAACGAACTGCCCGTGATCAACGCCACGGTGACACAACTGCCGACGACACTGGCAATCAGCGAGCCTGTGCTTTTTACGACTTTCAACAGATGATCGAGAATGACATTCAGCATTCCCGCTTTTTGAACGATCCCGGCAAAGGCAAATGCGCAAAAGGCGATGAGCGTCACGCCCATCATGCTCATCATACCGCCACGGGAGAGCAATTTGTCAATTTCAACGATGCCGGTATTGGCGGTATAGCCAATGGTCATAGCATTTAAGATCTCCTGAAACGATCCCTTTTGAAATATGAGCGCCAGCAGTGAAGCCAGCGCCGACGCCGCGACCATGCCTGGAATCGTGGGCAACTTGCGAACGGCAAAATATAAAATCACTGCGGGCGGTAGCAGTAGTAAAATGTGAAACTGGAAATGCATTTGCAGCGTCCCCAGAATGGCATCGATCTGCTGCTGTGGCAAAGCCTGTCCCCGAAATTTAAGACCGACCAGAAAATAAATTATCATCCCGATGAGCCAGGCGGGTGTGGTCGTCCAGAGCAAATGCCGGATGTGGTCGAATAAGTTGCTTTTGGCAGCAATGGGAGCGAGATTGGTGGTGTCCGAAAATGGCGAAATTTTATCGCCAAAATAAGCGCCGGCTACAATGGCGCCAGCCGCTGCTCCCAGAGGAATTCCCAGTCCCTGGGCAATGCCGATAAAGGCGATGCCAATCGTGCCGACGGTCCCCCAGGACGTGCCTGTAACCAGCGAGATCACGCTGCACACCAGGCATGCGGTGAATAAAAAATATTTTGGAGAAATAATTTTCAAGCCATAAAAAATCAACATGGGTATGGTGCCCGAAGCGATCCACGAGCCGATGAGCAGGCCGACGCAGATGACGATCAGCATGGCGGGCATTGCCTGCTTGATCGAGTCCACAATGCCCTGCTCCAACTCCCTCCAGGTGAAGCCGAGCCATTTTGCCAGCAAGCCTGCCACGGTGGCCGAGGCGATTAATAACACCTCAGCCTTGATTTTCAATACACCATACCCG
>JALOPY010000248.1 GCA_025453735.1 bacterium
ATTGATTTTATTGAAATTCAAATTCGCGCAATTAGAAAAATTCGCGAAATTGGCGGTTTCAGAGTGCACTTTTCGATTAAAAGGAGATCTCTGCTACCAGAGATGGATGGTTTTTGAAATCAAATGAAATGTTAACATTCGGTTGCCCCGGCTTGGGTTTGACAATGAGCGCATCAAAAACAGCATAAAGCCAGGCGCCACCGGCAAGCAGCGCAGCATTGTTCCGCAATTTATAGAGGCGATTGTAGCTGTCATATTTTTGTTCAATAACATCGGGTTCGATCGCGTTCATATAATCCGTATGCGCTTTACTCTGGAGGACGTGAAAAATTCCGGTTGCCAGTGTTGTGACCATAGTTGTGGTAATCAGCGCATATCCTTTGCTTCGATCATTTTTATAGAGCTGTCCCCAGCCAGGTACGAGCATAGATCGCAAGGTCGCAGCGGGACGCGGATCAGGCTGAATGATATAGCGGTGCACTTTCGTTTTTTCCGATTCGGAGTTATCGGGTTCTGCCAGAAATCTGGATTTTATCGTATCAAAGAATTCAATCGTCTTGGGCGAAAATGACAATGAATCCAGCTTCAAATTGGGGTCAATCGAGAGCGCCAGGTCAAATTGGCGCTGAGCCTCTTCACGATTCATATCACGCTGGAAGGCAATAATGCCGAGAATTTTGTGCGCTTCAAGCAGCTCAAACAGGGTTGCGGATTCATAATCTGCGGTAATTTGTTTCGCGAGCTGCTCCGCTTTGTCATATTTGATTTGCTGGAATGCCTGAAGCATCTGCTCGAATTGGGACAGTCCTGTCTGGGCAGAAACTGAAGTTGCTGATGCCATCAGAAAAATCGAGAGAAGCGCGATTTTTTTCCACATATTTTATTGTTACCTTATTTGATAAGCGATAATTTTAAAACGCTGCCCCCAAATCGGTCCGCGCGCAGCCGGGCAAAATAGATGCCGGATTCCACTGGTCGGCCATTATCATCGCTGCCATCCCATTGGATCTGTTGCACGCCTGGAGACAGTGAATTCAAATTGAAGGTTCGCACCCGTTCGCCCCGGAGATTAAAAATTTCCAGATCAATCTGGGTTTCTCGATACGCCAACTGAATGCTGATGGTCGTTATTGAGTTAAATGGATTCGGGTAATTCATCAATAGCTCGTGACTTTTTGGCTTTGCGATCGGTCGATTGTCAGTTACAATCGTCGTCGGTGGATCTCCTTCGAATGGAATTCCGGTCAACCGTTCGGCGCTGTTCAGTACTTTTAAATTGGCATCGATACCGCCCAGGATATAAATGCTGGTGTCATCACTCACCGCAGCAAGAGAAGCTCTTGGTTTGGAAATCGGAATTTCTAATGTGTACCATTGGTTCCAGAACGGTGAAAAATAATCAATGGAGCTATGCAGTAGTTCCGATTGATCAAAGCCAATTCCGCCAACGATATAAATGAGCTGTTTAACTTTAACGGCGGAAAAGTAAACGCGTGGATACTGTAGCGACTTCAAGGTATCTGTGCCGCTTGTCCAACTGAATCGTTCTAAAAATTTTAACCGATTATCAAACCAATAGCCTCCTAACGTATAGACAAAGCTATCAATGACAACTGACTGGGCGAATCCCCTTGCCTGGTATAATTGCCAGTCTTTCGATTTTTTCCAGGCATTGGAAGCTTCATCCCAATACTCGACGCTATCCACTGGCGCAGGAATGATACTCTTGTCTGTAATCCCGTTAATCACAAATAGCTTGTCACGATATACAACCGCGCTCGCACCCCAACGTCGATAAGCCAATGGCGCGAACTCTTTCCACTTCCCGGCATCCGGATCGTAGTATTCAACAGAATTTAGAATCTGGCGATCATCGCGACCACCGATCACAAAAATTTTATTTTGATAAACCACTGCCGCTGCGTCGAACCGCGAATGGATCAGCTTTGCCGGACTTGATTCCCACACTTTTTTTGCTAAATCAAAACAGTCCACGGTATTCAATGTATTATTCACCTGACTCTTGCCTGCAATCACCCATATTTTTCCCTGGTAAATTACAGCGGAATGTCCCAACCGGGGAGTGGGCATATTTGCCAATGTCTCCCAGGCAGGAGCTCGCTCCTGCGCGATGATCGGGCTAAAAATCAGCAAAACAAGCCAGGCTGTGATTATCAAATTCCTTTTCATGATGTAAGCTATATCCATAGTTGGTTGCAGAAGCTGCTATTTATTCTTAATGCTAAACCGTAATCGTTTTTCAGGATCGGGAATGCGAACATAAAATCCCCACCAGCCTTCGCCTTCCTCGACTTTAATTAAAAGCTTGTTCCATCCTTTTTTCAAAACTCCCCCGGCTTGGTCATTGTCTGGAATGGGTCCCCGCTTTGCCAGGTTGTGATGAATCAATTTGTCATTCAGCCAGATTCGGATGCCATCATCGCTGCCCGCGAAAATTGTTGCATTCCGCTCATCCGGCGACCAGATATATGTTAGGGCATACGCCACTGTCCAATCATTTGGCTTTAATAATTTATCGAGATCGACAAATCCTTTCTCATCGGCTTTGATGATCTGCCATTTTACATTCATACCATCTTTGCCTCGATAAGATTTTTCTAAATCGATTTCTTTTTCAGGAGGGTAGGGGATCATCAATCCTTCAGTATCAGACCCTCCCATGGGATTGTCGAAAGGTCCGATGATGTGCCACTCCTGGATAAATTCTCGCTCCGGCTCCAGATTCATCGCTACCAGTTGAATTCTCATCCCGCGTGAAGCTGGATTTTTTTCTTCACATTGAATTACAAATTTTTGCTTCCCCTCTGCCAGGATTTGCTTGCCCAGGTCAATTTCAAGCAGTCGATCTCCTGCGTCATTAAATCCGTCGAAGCTGATCTGCTGCGAACCTTCAAATCCGATTTTAAATTTTCCATGATTTATGCCATGAACTGCCAGCAATTTTAGATGATATTTTTCAGTTGCTTCAATCGGAATGGCGAACTCAACTTTTTCACCCGGCGCCGCAAAGCTCAATCCCCAGGCGCTCAATTTCCTGCCTGACTGATCGTAGAAAAGCAGACTGTCGATCGCTGCGACAACTGTTTCTGGTTTATTGGCGATTTCAAATTGAGAAAATTGCCGCGCATTGCGACCGACTTCCACGGCAAACGGAAGCCGTTCCTGAACCGCAGACATTCGTGCAAATTGCTTGTGCGGCTCAGTTTGATACCAGTACACGACGCTCGAAAGATAATCCGACCGGTTATTGGCGTGCCCATGCTCGATGCTCACCCGGATCGATTTCTGAAACGGGATCGGATCGGAAATGTGAAAGCGATAGACTGTTGCTTTATCGCCAGGATCGTAGCCTGGCTCTTGCAACGGACATCCGTAAAATAACGATTGACTCTGCCGCATGCCCCAGGCATCGCAGAAATAGTCCTCGGAGCCAGTGCCGTTGAAGCTTTGAAATCGTTCGCCGTCGATCCAGATGAAATCATCGCCTTCGCCCCACCAGCCTAAAGTTCGGTTCAAAATCGAATAGCTCACGCCAGCGTAATGTCCCGCGCCTTCGGCATCGAGCAAAAGATAATTCTGTTTGCCGTCAAGATTTTTCTGTGGCTGATTTTTTTCAAATAAGACCGGCGTTGGCGGAAATTCCTGGCGATACTGCGCATGAAAGTAACGCGTTTCTTCGGGCAAATTTTTGACTTCCCGATAATCAATATAATAATAAAATGCGCCGACTGTTCTCGATCCCTCGTTCGTCACTTCGATTCTTGCTGATGTTTTGAACGGCATCTGCCAGAAGCAATTTCTGGCGCGACCTTCCGAAGTGCAGACAAAGGGGAGGGAGGCGTAGTTCCGATTCAAGCCATGCCCGACGCCGAAAAAATCGCCGATCGGCGCTTCCACGCTGGGTTGCTCCTCATCATCCCAATACATTCGGAGCACGATCTTCTTTCCATAAAACGGCTCCGCCGAAATCGTCACCCAGATGTGATGGATGATTGCCGGACCGTTGATCTCTGCCAGCGTCACAGTTTTGCCGGGTTCGATCGAGAGAAAATCACGATTCTCGCCTGTGACATCATAAGAAGAAATTCGGTTGGCGCGATAGTCCTGTTTCCGAATCAAGCCTTCCAATAGATTATCAAATCCCTGGCTGAACGCCTGCGCTGCAAAGAACAAGATTGAAGCCGCAAAAAACAATCTCTTTAGATTCATCTTCTCGCTCCGAATGAGGTAATATTCTATTGACAAAAAATATGCCATCTTCCAAAAACTACCGATGCAGCTCGATGGTCTTTTTCAGAGTTTCCCCGATTGCGACAGAAAATGGCAGCACCACACTTTTTAACGTCGGGTTTCTTACCATAAGTCTATGATTCCCATGCGGCAAAGCGATGAGTCGATTCAGGGGACTGACATCGATTGAATCCCCGTCAATCCATATTTCTCCCCAGGGAATGATTTGCAGGTCGAGAAACGCGACCTCCTGCCACAGGTTGATGTGAATTTTTTGCACAGCCTGCCCTGTCGCGGCGACAGCTTTTTTGATAACTGGAAATCCCGGGGTGCGAAACTCAACATCGAATTGTTTTATTGTCGCTGAAAAATGAAATTGCACTGGCGTTACGCCCAGGGAATCGTTGTTCACGAAAACGACTGCCTTCGGATCGCTGCTGATGTAGAGCGTATCCTGCATCATGTCAGTTATCGCCGGAATTTTAAGCGTGTCGTTGATCGCGTGATCCGAATTGCCTGGTTTAACAAATGGCTTCGACGCTGCGCCAGAAGGTTTGTCGCTATTATTTTTCGCGATGATGATCGTCGTATCGATCGGATCATTCCCTGGCGTGGCGTTTTGTTCCTGGTTCATGTGCGAAGAAATGTCCTGCTTTTTAAAAAAACTAAAGCCATCGCCGAGTTGCTTCACAAAAAAAATAAGGATTATGGCTGTCAAAACCAATCCGGCAGTTAGCCAGACTCGCTGCTGTTTTGGCTGTTTCTGATCCGGGATGACAGTCACGTGTTCCTCAGCAATGATGGGTGCGATTTGATAGTCGCCAGGTTCCTGTAAGAAGCTAACCAGCGCATTGCTGTCAACTTTTATTCCCCTCGAGTCGCGGAA
>JALOPY010000249.1 GCA_025453735.1 bacterium
CCGAGCTTGAAAAAGCCAAACTGAAAAAAGAGCAGGAGGACGAGTTAAAAAAATTGCTTGAAGAAGCCAACAAATTAAAAACGGTCGAGAAGAAGGAAGAAACAGGTGTCGGAAAAAAATTCTATTCTGGCGAAAGACAACAGTCGGGATTGAATCCCAATATCAGCGTGAGCGGCGATTTCTTTGGGGCGATTAGCTCGTCCAAAAGCAAGTTTATCAGTCAGCCCAGCGATGTGTCGTATGGCAACAATCGCTTTGAATTACGGGAATTGCAAATCGAGCTGGTTTCGCCGCTCGATCCGTTTACCCGAGGCAAGAGCTTCATTTCCATGACCAAAGATGAAATCAGCATTGAAGAAGCCTATATGGAATGGCTGAACTTGCCCGCCAATTTGAATCTCAAAATTGGGATTTTTTATACGGAATTTGGCACGCTCAATCGCTATCATGATCACGCCCTGCCGCAGTTTGATCGTCCCAGAGTGCTGGTCAATATGTTCAGTAACAAAGGATTGGGCGGCTGGGGCATGGCTGGAAATTTTCTCCTGCCACCATTGCTTTGGGCTGATGCCAGCAGTTTTGATATCTCGCTGATCAATGGCGGCGACGACCATAGTTTTACCAGCGAGGGAAAATTTAATCTGTTATCGGTGGGGCAGTTTAAAAATTATTACGACATCACCGATGCCACTTATTTCGAATGGTCATTGAGCGGGGCAGCGGGCAAAAATGATGCTTCTGAAAAACTATGGAGTTATGTGGGTGATCTGGCTTTTACAGTGAAATGGGTGCCCATCGGTCGCTCGAAATATCGCACCATCGATTGGAAAACCGAATTGCTATTCAATTACCGTGAAACGCCAACAGGTCATATTCAATCGAAAGGATTTTTCACTTCCCTGCAAAATAAGCTGAACGCCCGTTACTGGTTTTCGGGCAGGATCGGCTATTCGGAATTACCCTGGGATAACAACCAGCATGAATGGGATTTCACGACCTGTCTGGATTTCTGGCAGAGTGAGTTTGTGTTCTATCGGTTTCAATACCAGTATTCGCTGCGGGATTTTACCAGCTATCTGGATTATGCGGGACCTTTTCCCGACGACCATACGTTTTTGTTCCATGCCTGCTGGGCAATGGGACCGCATAAGCATGAAGCTTATTAAAATTCCAATAGTCAAATGACAAATCCGCCAGAGGACGCATCCGCCTTTGGCGTGATTACAAATAAATTCCAAAGATAAAATTTTCAAATCTAAAATGAAGGCATGCTTTCCTAAACCTCAAAGGTTTAGGAAAGCTGTTTGGGTCACCCAATCTGTAACTGACATTTTACAGGTTCGGTTATTGAGTTCTCAACAAGGAAAAATTCTATGAAAGAAAAAAGTCCCAGAATAATAATCATCGAAATTGTTCTAACCATCGTTGCCGTTGGACAAATCATTTTGTCTTTTGTGCTTTATGATAAAGATGGTAATTCGATGATCCGCAATGCTGGCTGGATGGTGCTCTGGCTTTCTGCCATTTTTGGCTGGCTGCCTATTTTCACCTTCAAAAAATATGGCAAGGTACCGAAGGGCAAAGGTTACGTTCACACGACCCAGCTTGTCGATAAAGGCGTCTATGCTATCGTGCGTCATCCCCAGTACGTGGCGGGCATTTTGATGGCAATCGCCTTTTTTCTGATCGCCCAGCATTGGCTAATTGGTGCGTTGGGAGTCATCTTGATTGTCATCTATTACCTGAGCGCTTTTGATGAAGAACGAGCCACGCTGGAGAAATTGGGCGAGGCATACCAAAATTATATGAATAGAGTCCCTCGGTTTAATTTTATCGCTGGACTTTTCAAACGATTCAGAAGGAGTACGACATGAAAAATTCAAAGCTGTTTTATACGATACCGATTTTAATCCTATTGCTATTCTCTAATTTATTGGCGCAACATCATCAACGTCGAGAGCATCATCAACGTCGTCATGGCAATGATGTTCTAAAAATAGTTACTTCCTTTTCAGACTATGCCACCATTGCGGAATTCATGGTGCAGGATAATGGCGCTGTGGATTACATCGCTTCGGGACAGGAAGATCCGCATTTCGTTCCGCCGAAACCGAGCTTTGCCATGAAGCTTCGGGATGCCGATATGTGGGTGACGACTGGTATGGATCTAGAAATGTGGGCGCCGACGCTGCTGGACAAGGCTCGCAACAAAAAAATCATGGACGGCGAGATCGGCTTCGTGGCAGTGTCTGACGGCGTGACAATCCTGGAAAAAGTCGAAAAAGCCGATCGCACCGAAGGCGATATTCATCTCATGGGCAATCCCCATATCACCACAGGTCCCCTGAACTGGAAAATTATCGCCGATAATCTGACGATTGGCTTGCGCAAAGTCGATCCCGATAACAGCGATTTTTATATCGAGCAGCGAGATAAATTTAAAGATAAAGTTGATCGATCTTTGTTTGGCGATAAGCTGGTCGATATGTTCGGCGGTGAAACGCTATGCCAATTGCTGGCTAACAAAACGCTGTTCACATTCCTGGAAAAGGAGTACGGCGATGGCAAGCTGATCGATCTGTTGGGCGGCTGGCTAAAAAAGGCATTGCCGTTCCGTGGCATGAAAATCATCACCTATCATAAAAATTGGGCTTATTTTGCTGACACCTTTGGCTTAGAAATCCTCGGCTTTATCGAGCCCAAGCCTGGCATTCCACCTTCTGCCAAACATGTTCAAAACATGATTCAATTGATCCAGGATCAAAATATCCGATTGATGATCATCGCCAGCTATTTTGAAAAGAAAACCGCTCAGATGATCGAAAGCAAAACAGGCATCAAGGCTTTGTCTCTGCCGCTCCATGTTCATGGCGTTCCCGAAGCCACCGATAATTTTAAGCTGGTGGATTATTGGATCGATCAGATTAATGCAAATATCGAATGACGTGAAATGTGAGACGGCAAATGTGAGAAGTAGCCAGTAATCAGTAATCAGTGATCAGTCGGCAGTCGTCAACCATCGGTAATCAGTGATTAATTTTTGACGAAGCTTTTACAGCACCACATTTCACTTCTGACGTCTCACATTTCACATTTCACTTTTCACGTTTGCCGTTTCACAAACAAACAGGAGTACCAATGTTTGAAAACATCCAATTCCTTGCCGCTCCCATCACAGCCTGCATCATCCTGGCAGGAGTGCTGAGTTACTTTGGCAATCATATTTTGACAAGGGGGATCATCTTTATCGACATTGCCCTGGCGCAGATTGCGGCGCTGGGCACGATGATCGGATTGCTGTTGGGCTATGCTGAGGCGTCCGCATCCGTCGAGCTGATCTCATTGATTTTTACCTTGATCATCATCTCTATCTTTGCCCTGACTAAGTTTGAAAAACAGGTCGTGCCCCAGGAGGCGATCATCGGCATCATTTATGGCCTGGGGTTGGGCATTGCCATGCTGCTCGCCGAAAAAATTCCAGGCGGATCGAATTATATCACCAAAACCATCACGGGAAATATTTTGTGGGTCACGTGGGACGATGTGCTCAAATGCGCAGGCATTTTTGTGCCGATTGCCATCATTCATATTTTGCTCCGTCGCCCCTTTATTAAAATATCCGAATCAAAAGAGAACCTGCCCTACTCCATCAACAAAATCCGAATGTACGAGCTGATTTTTTACATCACGTTTGGGATCGTGGTGGTGCGATCAGTTCCCGTGGGCGGCATCTTTGTGATCTTCGTTTTGCTCATTGCGCCCACTGCCATGGCGACGTTGTTCACCCAGCGCTGGGCGTGGCGCTTTCTCTGGAGCTGGATCATTGGCATTTTTGGCACTGTCATCGGAATTTATGTTTCGTATGAAATCGATATTTCCAATGGGCCTGCCATTGTTTGTCTGATGGGAATCGCCGTGTTTGTGATAGCTTTTATCAAGCTGGTTAATTTCAAGCGGAGTTCGATACAAGGAAATCAGGGAATAGTGGAATAATGGAACGATGGAATTATTAGATGGAATATTGTATTCCAATATTCCATCATTCCAATACTCTTTTTTTAGAAATAATGGACAATCAATTTATTCAAACTTAGGAGATAAATGAGAGAATGACCGCCATCGAATTCATGTTTGCACCATTTGTAGCCTGTTTGCTGCTCATCGGCATCAATATCTATTTTGGAATTCATGTGATCAAGCGGGAGATTATTTTTATCGATATTGCCATGGCACAGGTGGCGGCGCTGGGCGGAACGGTTGCCATGATCCTTGGACTGACGGGGCATGAACATGCGGGACAGGCGGATGGCGGATTCAGCCTGATGGGCTATTTGTTTGCCATCGCTTTTACTACTGTGGCGGCGGCGATGTTCACCATATTGAAAAGCCGAAAGCTGCCCATTCCGCTGGAGTCGCTCATTGGGATTGCGTATGCCGTGGCGGCAACGGGCGCCGTGATTTTGTTGGACAAAGCAGCGGGCAGCGATGTCCACGTTCACGAGATGGTGGCAGGCTCGATTTTATGGGTGACCTGGCGACAAATTTTGGAACTGTTCATTGTATTCGTTCTGGTCGGATTATTTCATTTTATTTTTCGAGAGAAATTTACCAAACTCACTGATAATTACAATAAAGCCCATCGAACCGATCATATTCTGACATGGGATTTCCTATTTTATGCGACCTTTGGCATCGCTGTCGTTCATTCGGTTCAGGTCGGTGGCATCCTGACAGTGTTCGCTTTTTTAATCATCCCAGCCAGCATCTCGGCGCTGTTTTCCGATCATTGGGTGACCAGAATTTTGATCGGCTGGGGATTGGGCACCATCGTCACACTTTGTGGTTTGTATTTATCCTGGGTCATGGATGTGCCCAGCTCGCCAACGGTGATTTTATTTTTGGGAGTGTTTTTGTTGTTGGCTATAGTGGTGAAATCATTTGGAGTGGTTAAAATGGAGACCGAATAATCGATGATTGACTTATTGTAATAGAAATTTCAATTCATAGATGGAATTAATCATCCCATTTCAAGAACAGCGCCTGGTCCTGGATCGGGCGTTGTTGTTTTATTGTTAGGTCTATTTTTTTCGTTGGTTGTTATAGTGAGGCGTTGGGGGTTTTTTAGGTTTCTG
>JALOPY010000250.1 GCA_025453735.1 bacterium
AAGGTTGTCTTTCCGGTTCCATATTCTCCAATAATCACCAGAAAATTTTGACTGTCATCATTTAGCCATTGATGAATAAAACTATCTAGCGGAGAATAAGAGATGGTATCGTATTTATCTTCTTTTTTGAGTTCTCGTTTTTCTCCGGGTTTTTCAGATTTCTCAAGAAACCGCTTTTCTCTTCTGATTTCACCATTCAGGTCGATATACCAGTTTTTATTTAAATACGCTTTCTGAAAATCATTTTTCAGCCTGATCAGATATTGCTCAATTTGATAGTCAAAACTTTTCTTTCGTTGAACTTCGAGGAGTTCTTCCTGCTGCTCTATCATTTTAATATGTTGCAGTTCTAGCTTGTTCACTTTATTAAATAGTTCAAGTTCTTTGGGATTCCTCGACGTATTGGTGAACTCTGAAAAAAAACCTAGAAAGTCATTTAGCTGATTCTCATATTGATCTGCCTTGAGATATAATCTAGGTCTCCCTATTTTTTGCAAATGAGAAAGAATGTCTGGAACGTCTTTGAATTTGTTTTCTTTTTTATCATATAAATTTCTTTTGAAGAGCTGCTTTACCGCATCATCAGCAAATAATGTGACCAACTCAGGCGGCTTCCGCTCCACCCCATATTTAACAAGTGTATGGGCATAGATAGAATCAAAATCGTCTTTGAGGGTATCGAGGTTAAATTTTTGGAGGAGTTTTAAAACCTTATGATTTCGCTCCAATTTTTCCCAGGCTTTGCCAGCCGTAGCTGCAATGATTTCTGCGGCTAAATCTTCTATTAGGATCATTGTTTCTTCTCATTTGATTCATTTTAATAATCAGAGGATTATGGCATAATCTATAATAAAACATAGAAAATGTCAAGACAAATTATTTTTGCTGGCAATAATTTTTTACCCAATCCGCTTCTCTTTCCACTTCCCCCGTTGAAACCACAAAAAAAACGCCATGCCTTTCAAAAACATCGTGAAGCCAATCACCCACCAGATAGCCACAACGCCGAAATTTAGGGTAATCGAAAAATAGTACGCCAGAGGAATTCTCAAAAAAGTGAGTGGAATGGAGATCAGGAACGGCGGCTTAGTATCGCCCGCTCCGGTGAACGCTCCCTCCAGAATGACCTCAGGGGCAAGAAAACTTTAAAACCCAAAACTACTCTCAGCAAGGGCAGCTTGTTACCATGCTTTTACATCTCCCACAAACTGAAAATGGCAGGCGTTTCTGCTGCAACATAATGGCAGGCTGGATAAATCCTTGTATCTCACCAGCGAGCGAAGAAACATCACGGCGGATTATTTGCAATTGCTATGGGATTTTATTTTGCAGTATCCCTTCAAGCACCATCAGCATCCGCCAGTCGGCGGATTCGGGAACATAAAATCGCAGCCGTCATGTCCTGTGGCAAAAACTTCGCCGTCTGGAAAACGGCTGGTCGAAAAATTCCCTGGCAGACGCCTGATGCGCCCAATAATATCATTCACATTCGATTGGCGACTGGCTCCGTGGTCGAGCAGATGAACGCCCATCCCTTTGCCAAGCTGCATACGGCTCTGACCCACAACGGAGAAACCACCAATTACGAGGCACTGAAAATAAATTAAATTTTTTATTGACAATTCAAACAAAATAGTTTATATTAAAATCAGAATTAATTCGATAGAGACCTAAAGATAATTGGATTTTAATTATGGATATGCAATTAACACTCTCAGGAAAAGCAGCAGATGTGGTAAAGACGCAGGTAGCATCTGGAATCTATTCAGATGCGGTGGCTTTCATCTCTGATATTGTTTTAAAGTATGAAGCTTATTATCAAAAGAAGCTCGAAGTGCTCAATCGAGAGATCGCCATCGGACTGGAGCAAGCCAATAGAGGGGAATGTGTCGAGTTTGATTTTGATGATATCATGCAAGAAGTTGATGAAGAGTTGGGTTACGCAAATTAATGAACAAGAAGAAAGCCACGATCACCCCCATCGCTCGCTCTGATTTGAGAAACATTAGCCGTTACACGGACGAAAACTGGGGGAGACAACAGCGCTTCAACTACTTAAAACAACTTAAAGATAGATTCGACTTTCTTGCTGAAAATCCTCAGAGAGGAAAAAAACGTGAGGAGATCATCGGCTCCCCTTATAGTTATCACGAAGGTAGGCACGTTATTTTCTATCGCACCACGGCCGAAGGTATCGAGATTTTGCGAGTCTTGCATGACTCGATGGATTTCCCACGTCATTTCAAATAGATGATTTTACCTCTCAAGAAATGGTAAATTACTGCCATGTTTTTCCCTCTCCCACCAACTTTTCTTTGCCTTATAAAATTCTTCTGTTATGTTCATACATTTTAAAACCGTCACTCTACAAATGTTGGGAATTATATTTCTATTTTATATTTATCCGCCAGAGGTTGGACAAGTTTTGGGATTTTATCATTTGGAGCTTAGAATTTGCCCGCTTGCGGGCGCTATGGCATTCGAGAGCATAAAATCGCTGCCGTCATGTCCTGTGGCAAGAACTTCGCCGTCTGGAAAACCGCTGGGCGGGAGATTCCCTGGCACACGCCTGATGCGCCAAACAATATCATTCACATTCGATTGGCCACTGGTTCCGTAGTCGAGCAGATGAACGCCCATCCCTTTGCCAAACTGCACACGGCGTTGACGCACAACGGCGAAACCACCAATTACGAGGCATTGAAGCAGCGGGTGGAACAGTTCAATTACAAAATGGGGGGAATAATGTTTGTAAGTAAAGTCTGTCGTATGAGCAAGGGATTTGGAATAAATTGTGAATCTGTTGGCTGAGGGATTGTTGACGATAACATATCATTTTTTCGTCAGGCTTATCGGCTATGGGACTGAAGGGATATAAACGCACTGAAAATAACTTAAATTTTTTCTTGACAATTCACATAAAATATTCTATATTTAAACCAATTAACATTGTATAACTTGAAGATAAAAACATAAAACAATTAAGCGAGATTTTATATGGAAATAGCACTTTCATCAGAACTGGAAAAAATCATTGAATACAAAATACGCTCTGGTGGATACCAGAATGCTTCCGAATTTATTCGAGAAGCCATTTTAAGAGCCGTGGAACATGACCAACTGAAATTTAGCAAGCTTAATGAAGCCATTGCCATTGGGATGGAACAGGCTGAACGGGGTGAATTTAGCAGCAAAACCGTTCAGGATATAATAAAAGAGAAAGAGGCGGCTAAGAAAGGCTAATATCATGCCTGAATACAAACTAACTCGAGAAGCCGATCGTGATCTTGATGGTATCTGGGAATACACCAATAAACAATGGGGCAAAAAACAGGCGAATAAATATTTAAACAAATTAGAGGAGCGCTTTTTCACGCTTGCAGAGAATCCATATTTGGGGAAACCAAGGTATGAACTTGCAGGATCACCGATGAGCTTCCATTGTGAAAGACATGTGATTTTTTATCGTAATGCAGATGAAGGCATCGAAATTATTCGAGTTCTTCACGAATCAATGGATTTTCCACGGCACTTAAATTAAGATTATTTTTTTTCTATGGCAAAAACGTCGTGACTGAAATCCAATCTACAAATGCGTGTGATAATAATGATTACGTTTGAAATCCTTCCCATTAAATCTACCACAAAAGAATTCCCTCAAAACATAAAAAATAATTCTTTCCATCCCATACTCAAAACCACTTTCAGCATCGGCAGCTTGTCACCATATTTCTCCATCTCCCACAGACGATTCCCTTGCATTATAAATATTTTCTATTGAATTCATTTTTTCTGAAATCTTTACTTCTAAAATGTTGGAATAATGCTGGTATGTCATGTCAGTTGGTTGCTGTTAGTTGCATGCAATTTGCCTTCCTCCTGTTGACGGAAATCTGATAATGAATTTTCACCCAATCCGTTTCTCTTTCCACCTCCCCCGCTGAAACCAGAGAAAGAATGCCAGTCCTTTTAAAAACATGGTAAAACCAATCACCCACCAGATTGCCACAACGCCGTAATTCAGCGTAATCGAAAAATGGTACGCAAGAGGAATTCTCAAAAAAGTGAGCGGAATGGAGATCAGAAACGGCGGCTTGGTATCGCCCGCGCCAGTGAATGCGCCTTCGAGAATGATTTCAGGGGCAAGAAAAACTTCGAACATGGCTATGGCAAAAAGATATTGATAGCCCGCTTCGATCACTGCCTGATCATCGATGAAAAAACTCAACATCGACTTGCCATAAAAAATAAAACTAATGGAGATCAGCAACAGAAAGCAACCGGCATACGCCAGGGACAAATGCACTCCCTTTTCTGCTCGATTTTGTTTGCCTGCGCCCAAATTTTGTCCCACCACCGTGGCGACTGCGGTGGAGAATCCGAATGCAATGAAAAACGGAACGCCCTCGATACGATGAGCAATCGAAATGGCAGCCATGGGAACAGTGCCGAAATAGGCGATGTTTTTTGATAGCACGATATAGATAATCGAAAAGATCGCGCCGAGCGCGCCAATGGGCATCCCAATCCGGAGGATTTCCAGCGAATTTTGAACAAAGGACTTAAAATTCAATCCCAATTTAATATTGACACTGGGGAGCCAGAGCAGCAACAAAACGAATACAACCGCATGAGCGATGACAGACGCGAGCGCCGCGCCAGGCATACCCATTTTGGGAAATCCCAGCCAGCCAAAGATAAAAAACGGATCGAGGATGGCGTTGAGCGCCAATCCGGAGACAATAATCACCATTGGGATGAAGGTATTTCCGACTGAGCGAAAAATATTTTCAATGGCGATCGCCCCATAGATGAAAACCAGGCCAAGCGTCAAAATGAGCGTATATCGTTGCGCGGCGCGAGCCACGCTCTGCTCCAGTCCCAACAATTGAAACAGAAACTGGTTCGCAGCGAAGGTGAGAGCAGCGATGAGAATCGAAAATAAAAATGTGAGCGCCAGTCCCTGTGACGCCCACATTTGAACCCGTGCGTAATTTTTTGCCCCGGCATTTCGCGCGATCAAAGCATTCAATCCTGCCGCAACGCAGCTTGCTAATGATTTTATCGTCCAGACGACAAATGCAGATGCTCCTAATGCGGCGACTGCTTCTGCGCC
>JALOPY010000251.1 GCA_025453735.1 bacterium
GAAATTTGATTCGCCAATATTTCTAATGTATGAATTTCCTCTGGGGACGGGATAAGCGCATCATTGGGATCATCCACCATAATGAATCCAATGATCTTGCCGCGACGTTCGTAAATCGGAACGACTAAAAATGTCCACCAATGCCAATAATTCGCGCCAATGGCTTCTATTTTCGTGTCATAATAGATATCCTTCAATTTCCGCAGCGCAGGCTCCATTGCGTTGATCAAATAGGATTTCCCACGACGATACTCTTTTTTCAGAACCGTCTGCAAATTAGCAACCGGCAGTGTGATCTCTTTTAGCTGGATCGTTTTTATTCGATCATCACTGGCAACCGATTTAATTTCCAGACGTTTCGATTTGCGGCTGATAAGTCCCAGCATGACCAAATTGAAATCCAGAGAAAATTTTATGGACCAAACAATCTCTTTCATCATTTCCGAGATGCTCAGGTGCAATTTAAACAGATTGCTTGAAACCAGGAGCTGTTTTAAGCGGCGATTTCGTTTTTCAAGTGATGCATAGCGATAAAAATTTTCGATTGCCAGGGACGCAAGGCTGGAAAAAATTTCCATGTTATAAAAAATCTCGCGGGATGGCAACTGTGGACTGAGCGGCTCGTCAACTGAGATATATCCAAAAGTTCGGTCCTGATGGTCGGTCAAATTGAAGATGATAATATCTTGTGGGTGCCAATAGCTGTTCATTCGGCGAGGCTGGTCACGACGCTCAGAAATCATCGGTCGCTGGGTATGATTCCCATTCAAATCCTGATTGTAATAAACTACTTTAACTTTATATTGATTGGTGAAGATCTGATTGATGACATCCTGAGGCACTTCCAAAATTCTGCCGTTGTCTTCTTTGCCATTGGTATAGCCAATCATGATCTGCTTCAAAAATATCTTCCTGCGGCGATCGAGTATTGCCAGTGTCGCGCGTTTGAATTGAAAGAACTGGCATACCAGTTGTGATATTCGCTGCAATAAATGGTTAAAAGAATTATCAAGGCTGGAATTGATCAGCGCTACCATTTCATTGATCATTTTTGCCTGATCAAAGCTGGTGTGGACCGGCTGAGCGGAACCGTTGGATGAAGAATCAAATTCAAATCTGCCTTCATAATTAATAATTTCTCCGCTGCGACTGCGCATCGGCGAAAATGAAATCTCAACCAGTTTGCGATCACCATGTTTTCCAATAAGCTCAGTTCGAAAAGAATGTTGATTCGTCCCCATGTCGATTCTGGAAAGCCAGCGAAAGTATGAATTTTCTTGTTCAGGAGGAATCAGGTCAGCCAGCGTTAATTCTAATAACTCTTCTTCAGAATAATTTAACAGCTCTTGCAATAGTGTGTTTGCGCTGAGAAATTGTCCTTTGCGATCCAACAAGCAAAATGCATTCTGGCTGCTCGTCTTTTCTTCGGTGATAATGTCATCCTCGACCATTTGAAATTGAGGCTGGCTTTCCTGAATTGGTTTTTTCCAGGTTGCTTGTGACGCTTTCGCTTTCCTCTTTTCCAGCACTTTGCTGACCGTAAAAGGCAGCGCGGTGAGATACCCGCGAGCTTTCATGATATAATCATAAGCTCCTTTTTCGATCGACTTGAAAGCTATGTCCTCACGATCTTCTTCCACAAGCATTACTATGGGCACATCGACTCCAGCGCCTACAATGCGGGTAAGAATATCTAATCCATTTTTATCATCAATATCATAATCAAGTAGAAGCAGGTCGTAGTTATTATCAAGGAGTTTTTGAATGCACTCATCACCCGAGGTCGTAACATCAACCTCGTATGCTTCATCCTGGAATTGAAGCATTTTTCGTGCGATTTCAAGATAGGAGAGATTTTTATCTGCCAACAGCAGATGAATATTTTCCATTCAATTTGACCTATCTGTTTAAGCCAATAATTCGTTTATAATTAAACAAAATATTCAGTCAAAGTCAAGTGAAATTTTTGTTCAATTGCAATACCTGTTAGGCTTACACTGGATTGGGTATATCAACAAATTTGCAGCTCAGATGGAAATGCTGACTCAATTTTTCACCAAGCGCCTGGACGCCGAGCTTTTCGGTATTGTAATGTCCCGCATGAATAAAATTCAATCCGACCTCCTCAAGCTCCCGAACCACGTTTTCTCGCATGTCGCCACCCAGAAAGGTATCTGCTTTGGAGTCAAGCGCCAGTTGATAATAACGTGAACTGCCGCCGCTGAGAATCAAGATGCGACTCACATTCGGTGCGCCAAACGGAAATGCGAGCGATTTGGTTTGCAGCTCTTGATCTACAAATTCAACAAATTTCTCGAACGTCATCGCTGATTTCAAATGGCCTAAAAAGCCAACTTCAACCGGCTGATTTGGGTGAATATGCAATTTTTTCATAATCATGGCATTGTTGCCGATTTCAGGATGGGCATCCAGCGGAAGGTGATACGCGACCAGATTAATATCATTTTTCATCAGCAGCGCCATGCGTCTGCCATGAAGTCCGGTGAGAAGATAGGGCGCAGGCGCATTTTTCCAGAATGCGCCATGGTGAACGATCACCAGATCGGCGTGTTCTTCAATCGCTGCCTGGAATAGTCGTTCGCTAACACTCACGCCCAGCACGATTTTTTTTACAACCTCCCTGCCCTCGACCTGCAATCCGTTCAGGCTGAGATCATCAAATTCCTTGACGTTTAACAGATTATTGCAAAATTCAATTATCTCATTTCGTTTTGCCATACCTTACTCCCACCGATTCATGGAATAGATTTCGGATAATGGTTTTCGATCATAGCTTTTCACCACGCTTTTGGTAATTTTGCCGACGATTCCCTCTTTTCCCGCCGGATAACCCAGCGCGGTCAGCGCCACGACGCGAAAATTATCAGGAATTTCAAGCAAAGTTTTCACCTTATCTTCTTCAAAACCGCCGATCCAGCAGGTGCCCAATCCCAATGCCGTTGCCGCCAGAATCACATGTTCCATCGCAATCGCGACATCGACCAAATAATAATGCTGATCATTCCGATGTCCGCTCCGGGTTGGATCGGCGCACGCGACAATTATCGCGTATTCTTTTCCCATCCAGGATTGATTGAACACGCTGGTGTTGCGGATTAGCTCTTTTTTCCTGGTTGGATCAGCAACAACGATAAATTTCCAGCACTGCCCATTGCGCCAGGATGGTGCGAGCCGGGCGGCTGTCATGATCGCTTCTAATTTTTCCGGCTCGACTGGCTGATCGATATATTTGCGGATGCTATTTCTGGTTTTGATGACGTCAAAAAAATCCATTTTTCTCATCCTGGTTTTATCAACTTTGCTGATCAATTTTTATTAATTCATAGTCCATTTTCCCCAGCCCGATCCCCTCACCATGCACCAACTGAACGGTCGGATCAATCGAAGGGTAGGATTGCGAGACCAGGGTCTTCCCCGAATATTGTTCTACCAAATCGAGACTCGCTTTGTCGATTGCCACCGGATCTTTGCTGGCAAGAATGCCAATATCGGCGGTGATTGGCTGTTGCACCCCCCCCACGCAGTCACAATCGCTGGTAATATTCATCAAAAAATTTAAATAGGCGACCTTATCTTTTTTCTGAATAACTGCGCCCAGGGCATGTTCCGCCATCTTTTGTTGCAGCAGGTCATTCGATGTTTTCCAATTGTATTTTACCGCGTTGAAATTGCAGACCGTGAGACATTCGCCGCAGCCGATGCAAATTTTTTCATTGATCACCGCCACACTGCCGTTCATTGTAATCGCATTTTCCGGGCACCAGAGCATGCATTGCCCACAGCCAGTGCATTTGGTGATTTCGACGCGCGGCTTCATCGAGGAATGCTGGCGCAATTTGCCTTTGCGACTGGCAAGCCCCATGCCGATATTTTTGATTGCCCCGCCAATGCCAGATGCCATGTGTCCGGTGACATGCGTCACCACCAGCAAGGCATTGGTCATCATGGCGTCGGCGGCAATCGATACTTTTTTGAACAGTTTGCCGGGAATTTTCACTTCGATTTCATTGCTGCCCCGCAAGCCATCCGCGATGATGATTGGGATGCCGGTTTTTGCCGGGCTGAATCCCTGTTTTTCAGCCAATAAAATATGATTCACTGCATCCGAGCGCTTGCTTTTATAGAGCACGCATGTTTCGGTAAAAAAAGGTTTTGTTAGGTCCTTTTTCAGCGCGCCAATAATCGGGGTCAAATATTGAGCCGGGACATGGGTGGTGTTTCCTTCCTCCCCGAAATGAATTTTGATGGCGACCAGATCCATCGGCTCAAAGCAAGCGTTCAAATTCGCCTGCTGATAGAGCGTCAACAACTTGGTGTGAATTATCTCCAAGCTTTCGCTGGATGATGCGGGGATGAAATAGACTTGTGATTTCACTATGTATCTCCTCGAATAACGATATTCACATCAATGCTAAGACTATTTCTCATAAAATACTATTTACAATGCTTCTTGTTTTGTATTTCGATACCTAATATTTATAAACATCCAAATACTTCCCTGTGTAATTCTTGATCATACTTAAGCTTGTTTACTGCCATATCAACCCATCGCTTTGCAAATTCCATAGCGGCAGCAAGTCGAACAACTTTACTTTTACCCATTCCTTTAATCTTTAAAAACTTTTCTAATGGTTGATCGGCTAAGCCTTCATAATTTCTAAATTCTTCTATAATATCCGCAGCGATTTCTTCGGCAGATTTATCATGAATACCTGGAGAAATCAAAAGAGATAATATTTCTCTATTTGAGAGGTTTGCTGGACCAAGTTCATATAGCTTTTCCTCAACAGTCGACCACTGAACTTTCGACATACGTCTATAATGTTTTGGGTGCATTTTTTAATTTCCTTTCAAGATTAAAATTTAGACCTCACCAGATCTCCCGCTCTGGAATATTATTCATCTCCTCCACTATAATTCTAACTTTTTGATTCAGCTCGACGAGCAAAATCCGGCTCCTCAAATAACCATCCATGCGATATTCAATCAGCGCGGTCTTATCGCCAAATGATTTTTGTTCTTCGGATCGCATCGAATTGAAATAATCATACGCATCAGTCATTTTATCGATCCAGAACTCGAATCCCTTCTTTTTCATTTCCTCGCCAGCAAATTGGGCTTGTTCCCTGGCAAAGAATCCACCAACCCGAATGCGGTAGCCTGCTTTTGATTGATCTTTAAAATATTTCATCCGGGCGTGAAAGCCAGATTTTTGCAATTTGGAAATGAGCTGTTCTGCCAAATGTTTTTCAGGCTCAAAGCCAACCTGAAGCTCATATTTTGGCAGGTCAAGATTAATCCCTTTGCACCATGCTGGAATCTGCCAGCGATCGATTTTTTTATCGACGCTCAAATCGAGATTGCGCAAAAACAAGCCATCCTCAGTCAGGCAAATATATTGTTTCGCATCCAGCCAGGAAATGGAGAAGTAACGCTTAGGTTCGATGGCGATCAACTTTTTCGACGCCAAAGGAATTCGAAATGTTTGGTGTTCACCTTGCTGAAAAACAGAAACGATCAGTTCCGTGCTATCCGGATTGGCGCTCAACAATCTTGGTCGGCAGCGCTCGATCAGCACCGAATGAACCGCGCTTTTTCGAGATGGCTGATAGACAAGCTTGAAATTTCCTGGGTCATCAGCATCGGGCTGGGATAAAAATTCGAAGCGAATGTCCTTTATTTTTATTTCAGTCTGGAGCTTGCCTTTCATCTCATCCACGGGAAGGTCGAAGCGTGACGAGCGAGATTTGTTCCAGCTTTTTTTTGCTGCAAACCACTCGATGGATTGCGAAGAAAATCGCGGCGCTGAAATCCGAAACGTCTCCTGAACCGTTTTCGTGTTCGTGGATTCATAGCGATCAATATAAATAGTTGATCCGTCTTTCAGAAAACCAAAATCCTGAAAAAACCAGGTCGCCGCGGGATTGCGGAAGTAGAGCTGCACCGCTTGATTGTTTTCTTGCAATGAAACCAGGAATAACCCGTAGCTGCTAGAGAAGAGCAGGTATTTTTTATTTTTAGAGATAATGAATCGTTCCGGCTGTGGGTCGAGACAGGTCAATCGATCGCTCTTGAAATTTTTCAGCAGCAGATTCGTTCTAATCTGTTCCGGATTCGATTCATCCAGCAAGACACAGCGAAACGCCAATTGATTGCCATCATCAGACCAGGTAAGCTGATCGAAGCAGGTAAACTGAACAAATTGTTCTTGTGAAAATCCAAGTGAAGCAATTAACAAGATGAAAAGCCATGAACAAAAAATACGGATACCCATTGTTCCCTCATTTTTTTTCCAGATCTTTGCTGCAGACTGCTTAAAAAACTCTGGTATGAAATTAATAAAATCTTGTTTAAATGTCAACTTGTTTTTCTTAGTTCCCAAAAATTATATTGATATTTTGATAGAGTTTTGATAAATTGAATGCCATGAGAATAAATCTTTCCGAAAGTTTCAAGCCTTCGGAAGGTCAGGAATAAAA
>JALOPY010000252.1 GCA_025453735.1 bacterium
CTTTGTCGAAACTTACGGACTCAGCCCGAATCAATTCATTTACGACGGCAAAGGTCCGGATCAGCCCATCGCCCCGAATGATACCGAAGAAGGGCGAGCACTGAATCGTCGAGCGGAGTGTTCGCTGCTTTAAAACGTGAGATGTGAAATGTGAAACGTGAGAAGTGAGACGTGCAAGGTAAGCGCGATGGTTAATAAGTGAACAGCCTCATTTTTCTTCTGCTATTTAACTTCTGCCTTTTGCCGTCTCAAATCTGACGTTTCACGTTTCACGATAAAATCAGGAGAAAATCGTGTCATCACTATTTGTGCTACGTGGACAGTTGCCGAAACCTACCCGAATTCAGATCGGCTTGATCGGTCTGGCAGCGATAATTCTCGTATGGTGGCTGGCTGTTAAATTGCAAATTTTCAATCCCAAAATTATTCCGACGCCCTTTGCCATTTTGGGCTGTCTGCCAGAATTGGTTGCCCGAGACCAGATGTTTCGCCATTTAGGCTTGACAATTTTTATGAACGGCATGAGCTGGATCGAAGGGGCAGCGATTGCCTTGCCGATCGGCTTTGTGATCGGACTATTTCCGTTGTTAAGCGCTTTGTTTGGCGGCTACATTCAAGCCACGCGCTATATTCCGCTGACTGCCACTATCGTTTTGTTCATGGCAGCGTTTGGCATCTATATGTTTATGAAAGTTCAATTTCTGACCTTTGCGATTCTGGTCTATCTGATCACCGCCGTTGTCTTTCGAGTCCAGGAAATTCCCCAGGTCTATGTCGATGCGGTGAAAACGTTAGGAGCGAGCAAATGGCAAATTATCAAAACCGTTTTCATCCCCCAGGTTCTCTCCCGCGTTTCAACTGATTTCATCAACATCGTGGCTATTAGCTGGACGTATGCCATCTATGTCGAGTTGATCAATAAACAAGAAGGCGGCATCGGCGCATTGATCTACAATCTCTATTTTCGCCAGAACGAGACCGAAAAACTTTATGCGCTCATTCTGATCATGGTCGCTGTGGGCTTTCTATTCGATCAACTACTCCGGCTGGCTGATCGAAAAGCATTTCCTTTTAAACACAGTTAATGGAGCATAGCATGAGCGATACTTTTCAGGATACCAATCTACCAGATATCATCGAGCTGCAGGACATTTCCACCAGCTTTGACGGGGGCAAAACATTCATCATCAAAAATTTTAATCTGCTGATCGAGGACCTTCCAGAGTCCGGCGAGTTCATCGTCATCCTCGGAAAATCAGGCTGCGGCAAGACCACGATTCTCAAATACATCGCAGGATTGACTGATCCCACATCTGGCAGAGTCTTGATTCGCGGCAGAGACCGCTCCCATGAAGTCCCGATTTCAATGGTTTTTCAGGAGCCTTCGGCACTCGAGCATTACACCGTGCTGAAAAACGTCATGCTGCCATTGCTGTATCGCCATGTGCCCGAACGAGAGGCGGCTGAGCGCGCCATGAACATGATCAGAGCCGTGGGGCTGGAAGGACATGAGCTAAAGTTTGCCAAATTTGGCAAGCTGTCTGGCGGACAACTGCAGCGCGTGGTCATCGCCCGCAGCCTGATCGCCAATCCTGGCATTATTTTGATGGACGAACCCAATCGGGGTCTGGATAACGACACCGCGCTCCAGATCGATCTGCTGGTGGGAAACCTCTGGCAGCAGTTGCAATCGACCATTATCCTGGTCACGCACGACATCGACCAGGCGGTCTTTTTAGGAACGAAACTCTACGTCATGGGCGGCAAGCCTGCTAATATCGTCAAAGAATTTGATGTGAACCTCCCCTTCCCAAGAAATAGGGAGACCCGCCGCAGTGAAAACTTCTTGGAGCTAAAAAATCAAGTAGAGGATTTTATGTATAGTTTGCCGTAGCGATAAGCCTGCGTGTCGCACAGCTCCTGCGAACCCGAATGCAAAGCTTGTTTATGGCACCAATGGCTATGTTTTTGGAATAGAAATTGTCGCCAACACGGCGTATATCGCCAACTACTCCAAAGGCTTTTTAGCCCTGGATATTTCGGATCCCCTCAATCCCGTGGAGCTATGCCGGCTCGATACTGACGGCTGCACCCGCCAAATGGCAATCTCTGGCAATAATGCCTAGTTAGCTGATGAGCGCTCTGGTCTGGTCGCGCTCGATCTTTCCACCATGACCAATCCTGTGCAAGTCGGCTCATTTGCAACTGCCGGAGAAATTTATGGGATCGCAGTCGATTCCAATTATATTTATGCCACTGATACCTATCACTCGCCATGAATTTTAGATGCCTCCAATCCCACCGCGCCACAGGTTTCAAGCAGCTTCGATAGTCCCGGCAATGTCTATGATGTCGCTGTTAGCGGGCATTATGCTTATGTCGCCGATTATTCGAAAGGATTGTGCGTCCTTTATATTTCTATTATAACTCAGCCGGTTAACGTGGATTCATTTCAGACACCCAGCAGCGCCATTGCTATCGCTATCAGCGGAGATTATCTCCATCTTTTTTTTGCCCTGAATCAGCAATAAATATTTATTAATGAAACATTGAATTCGACCAACCGTATTGTTTGATTGTCGAATTTTCAATTAAAAAAAACAAGCAAGGAGAATTTGCATGAACAAAATGACCCGACGTTCTTTTCTCAAAGGTACGGCTATGGCGGCTGCGACGGTCGCGCTGCCAAATGCCTGGTATAGCCTGGCTCGCGCCGACTCGCCCGGCTATTTTGAAAAAGAGTTCGGCATGACGGACAAGTTGTGTCAAAAGGTATTGGCAGAAGCATTGTCCCGTGGCGGCGATTTTGCCGACCTGTACTTTGAACATACCATCGGCAATTGGCTCATTCTGGAAGATGGCAAAGTCAATCGCGCCTACTGCGATGTGGCGCTCGGCGTGGGCATTCGCACCGTGAAGGGCGACCAGGTGGGCTATGGCTTTACTCAGGAATTAACTGAAAAAGCGATGCTGGCAGCAGCATCTACGGCAGCCACGATTGCCAACGCGAATGCCAATAAGCCTGCTGGCAAGTTTGTCCAATTGAAAATGAACAATTACTACCCGCTTGAAAAACTGTTGACTTCAGTCCCACTGGAATCAAAACTGCCGTTGGTGCAATCAGCCAACGACAAATGCTTTGCGCTGTCGCCCCTAATTGTAAAAGTCACTGCTAATTTTCATGACCAACAGAAACGAATCCTGGTCGTTACCAGCGATGGAACAAAAGCCGAGGACCTGCTGCCTCGAAATTACCTTTATGTTTCTGTCGTGGCAGAAAAAGAAGGCAAGCGTGAACGGGCTGGCTGGAATCTCGGCGGTCGTAAAGATTTCTCATATTACACTCCGGCGGTTGCAGATGAGGTCGCCAAAGCAGCGGTCGATCGGGCTTTGATTCTTTTTGAAGCGGTTCAGCCACCAGCCGGTGAAATGCCAGTCGTATTGGGTCCGGGAGTCACAGGAGTACTACTTCATGAAGCGATCGGACATGGCATGGAAGCAGATTTCAACCGCAAGAAAATATCCACCTATTGCACCATGATTGGCAGACAGGTTGCCGAGCCATTTGTCACCATCGTTGACGATGGCACCAATCTCAATTTGACGGGTTCCCTCAATGTCGATGACGAAGGTACGCCCGGCCAAAAAACTGTTTTGGTGGACAAAGGAATTCTAACCAGTTATATGCATGATAAAATTTCCGCCCGATATTATCAAGTGAAGCCGACGGGCAATGGCCGACGCGAGAGCTATCAACACTATGTTCAGCCCCGAATGCGAAACACTTACATGCTGGCCGGTCCTGCTACACCATCACAGGTTATCGGCAGCGTTGAAAAAGGGATCTACGTGCAGGATGTCAGTAATGGAGAGGTGACTATCGGCGCAGGAGATTTTGCGTTTTATGTATCCCAGGGACGAATGATCGAAAATGGGAAGCTGACCGCTCCCATCAAGGACATCAACATCATGGGTAACGGTCCCAAGATGCTCAAAAATATAACGATGTTGGCGAACGATCTTGAAATGTCCCGGGGTGGTGCTGGAGCGTGTGGTAAAGGTGGTCAGGCGGTACCGGTTGGCTTTGGTCAACCAACCTGCCTGGTTAAATCGATGACTGTTGGTGGAACAAAGGCATAGGGAAAGGAGGAAAAAGATGAATAAAGACATGTTAACTTTAGCTCAATGGTGCGTTCAGGTTGCCAAATCTGTTGGAGCGGATGATTGCCGCGTAAGTATTAACAGTGATCGATTGGTTGAAATCAGCTATCGAGAGCGAAAACCGGAAAATATCAAAGAGGCTTCCACCAAAGGACTCTACATAGAGGTGTTCGTCAATGGTCGGTATTCCGGTCAAAGCACTTCGGATTTGCGCCATGATGCTTTAAATAATTTTATCTCAAACGCCGTCGCGACAACCAGGTTGCTGGCTGAAGATCCATTTCGCACGTTACCTGATCCGAAATATTACCAGGGTCGGGCTGATGTGGATCTGGGTATTTTTGATGTGGACTATGAAAAATTTACCCCAGAAAATCGACATAGCATGGTAAAGGAAATTGAACAAGCCTGCCTCAGTAAAGGCGGCGACAAGGTCATCTCAGCTACCGCCAATGTAAATGATGGTCATACTGAATCGGTTGTGTTGACCAGCAATGGTTTCGAGGGATACACCAAATCCACCTATTACGTGGCAGTGGCGGAAATGACCGCCAAGGATGAAGGAGATCGGAGACCCGAGGGATACGATTATGCTGTGGCAGTAAACAGAAAAGATATGCCCCCACCAGCGAAAGTTGGGGCGATGGCAGCTAAGCGCACTCTTGACCTTCTTGGCGGCAAAAAGATTAAAACGGAAACCCTGCCAATTATCATCGAGAATCGATCTGTCCCAAGGTTACTGGGTGGTTTTCTTGCGGCGATGTACGGAAGAAGCATTCAGCAGAAGCAATCGTTCCTGGCTGATAAAAAAGGCAAGAAAATCGCCAGCGATCAGTTCACCCTCATTGATGATCCGTTCATCAAAGGCGGGCTGGGCAGCCGCTTGTACGATGGCGATGGCTTTGCCGCGAAAAAGCGCGTGATGATCGAAGCCGGGGTTTTGAATAAGCGATCGGTGCAGGAGATCATGAAGGATCTCGGTCGTGGCATCTTCATCAGCGATTTTATTGGCGGCAATTCCAATTCCACCACTGGCGATGCGTCAATCGGCATCATTGGCCAACTGTTTGAAAATGGCGTGCCAGTTCAGGCTGTGGCAGAGATGAATATTGCCGACAATCATCTTAAATTCTGGAATCGCCTGGCAGAAGTCGCCAATGATCCCTGGATGTACTCCTCGCAACGGATGCCGAGCCTGGTGTTCACGGATGTGGTGGTTTCAGGTTTATAACTACAGAATCATCTTTTGAGTACCACGATTGATCTTTTGAACGGGGCAAGTATAGAACGTTATGCTTGCCCCGTTTATTTTAGTTGGTGTAATTCTAATAAGAAAATTTTCGTCTCAGAATATACTCCCACAACTATTAATTTTTAGCGAAATCCTGCCTTACCGCTTGACATTCTTGGAAGAGTTTTGTATATTTTGGCTGTCAATAACCTCTGAAAATAATTCTTGAACCTTTTCTGTTTTTCAATAGATTTGAATGTATCATGTTTCTGAAATTGATGCGATCAACTCAGTTAGTTATCCTGATTTTTGAAAAGCGAAGGAGATTCCTCGATGCCACGAAAACAAAAACGAATCAAAGATATTTCCACCGATAGTTACCAACATCCAACTGCCGATTCCCCATCACGGCCTGAAGTGGGCATTCAGACTCAATTTAAAAAGAAAAAGCCAGCCGTTACTTATCGTTACGACTCATCGTTAGATCCCCAGATGTCGTGGGATGAAGGCAATGCGGCACGGGAACAGGGCGAAGCAAATATAGCTGATATTCTGAAATATTGCGCTCAGGCAAATGAAATATTATCATCTGATATTGGAACTGAATTCTCTCACAATGAAATAGAAACTGCAAAGCAAGAAATTAAAAAGGCTCAGGAAGCGGCTCTTGCATTAAAAAGCATGTCAAAGCCGTTCCTCAATTGGACGGGCAAAGCTGAAAAGCCTCAGTTTTCCGTGCCCACCTTGCCTTTATTCGTACACGAACGACTCTCCACCAAAGCCATTATTGAAACCCTGCGCGGTCATAAAAAGGGCAAAGACCAGCTCAGTCTTTTTGGCGATCCTCAACATTCGATTACCGACCAGATTCTGCGTGCCTACGAGCACCGCGACCAGTGGGTGAACCGTATGATCCTCGGTGACTCGCTGGCGGTGATGAACTCGCTCTTGCATTACGAAGGTTTGGGAGGGCAGGTACAGATGATTTATATAGACCCGCCTTATGGTATCAAATTTGGCTCCAACTTTCAGCCATTTGTACGCAAGCGGGATGTAAAGCATAATGAAGATGATGATATGACTTACGAACCAGAGATGGTACAGGCGTATCGAGATACCTGGGATCTTGGATTGCATAGTTATCTTACTTACATGCGTGATCGCCTTAAGTTGGACTGGGAGCTTCTTCATCCTAGCGGAAGCATTTTTGTTCAGATTAGCGATGAGAATGTGCATCATGTTCGTGAGTTGATGGATGACGTTTTCGGTGAAAAGAATTTTGTTTCGATCATTACTTTCAAAAAGACTACTGGTTTGACTGGTAAGCTTTTGACTCAAGTGAGCGATTATCTAATTTG
>JALOPY010000253.1 GCA_025453735.1 bacterium
AGAATTGGAAATTTAAAATCAGTAAGGCAATTAATGATAAAGTTAAAAATAAAATTTAAAGATGGTCAGCGGTATCCTTTTTGGGGTGAAATTATTGAATCGAAGTATGGGTATATTTGTTTAAAAAATATCAGAGATCAAGCTGATAATATCGTGAAAGATTATTTTAAATTCTATGAGCCAGATATGGTCGCTGAAAAAAACATGAAGATAGGTGATATAATAGAATTTGATGCAAGAGTAAAAACGAAAGAAGGAATAGTCAGCGAGCTGGATAATGTAACAAAAATCAAATTAGTAAAAAAAGACATTGAAGAAATATTTTAACAATTGTAAAACCTCAGACTCGGGTGTATAAACCTGGTTTCTGGCAGAAACCAGGTTTATTTTCCACCTGTAAGTGAGCTTTTACTAAAAATTGAAAAAAGTGCCTGCTTTTAAAATAAGAAAAGTTCATTAGAAAATATTATTTAGAATATTCTCGTTTTGTGATTATAATCACTTTTTATTTTAACACAAATGTTATCTTTATGCGTCAATCTCCTCGTAAGCCGGCGCTTTGTTTATTGCAGAGAGTCGGCTTTTTTTATGGATAAAATTCTTTAAAACAAAATTCAGCGGTTGCTCAAAATATTCCTGACGTTCACTCATCTATCAAAAATTGCAGAACCTTTAGGACTGTGAATTAATGAAGTTACTCATTTGATAAAGCAATCTCGCCTTTATATTAGCAAGGATCATTCGTAACTGGGACAGTTATTTAATTCGCGTCCCTTAAAAGACTTTGACGTTCAATCCTCTTGCTATGTTGAAAAAATTTAGAATCCTCCTCTCCTGCGCCGGTGAAGACATGGGTATGGCGGAGCAACATTATAATGAAGGGATAATTTTTGATTGAACGCAGCAAAATCAGAGGATAGTTTTGGAATAAGAATTGAATTTAAATTGTTTTTTTCTATTTTTTAATAAAATAAAATTTCAGGATGACAAAACATGCTCGAACCTCTGGAAAATTTGTTAACATCTCATATCATCGCCTCGGGTATCGGATTGGTGCTGGGGATCCTTTTGCTCTGGTTCAGCTCCAATCAGGTGATTAAAAGGATCACGCCGATTGCTAAATATTTTGGCGTAAAAGAATTGGTGGTGACAATTTTGGGCGTGAGTGTGCTGTCCTCGCTGCCGGAATTGACTATTTCCGCTTTTGCAGCCGCGGAGGGGCAAGCCGATATCTCGCTCGGAAACATCATCGGTTCCAATTTTGTCACGCTCACTTTTGTCACCGCCCTTTGCGCACTGATTTCGCCCATTCGGGTCAGTACGGACATCAAAGAAAGAGAAAGCTCGTGGATGATTTTGTCCACGACTTGCATTTTTTTGCTGGCCATCGATGGCAAACTGACGCGCATCGACGGCATTATTTTGATAGTGCTGTACACACCCTACATTGTTGCGGTTATTCGCGACGCGATCCACGATTCGACCAGGGGCAAAAAAGCCGGAGCTATCCGACCCGCCAGGCATAGCAAAATAGCGCTTCATTTCGTCATCGGCGCTGCCTCTATTTTAGGTATCGTTTTTGGTGCCAAAATTGCGCTGGTCTCCGGCGAAGCGATTGGCAGGACATTCGGTTTGTCAACAGTGGTGCTGGGAATCTTGATTTTTGCGTTTGGCACGTCACTGCCCGAGCTTGCTATCGCACTGGCGGCAACGTTTCGAAAAAAATCTGATATCACTATTGGCGAAATCTATTCATCAAATATTTTCACTGCCCTGTTCGTACTGGGTTGCTGCGCGCTTATCAAACCGCTGATATTGTTCGAAAATCCCCAGATCCCTTCGGTGCTGGTGAAGTACGACATCCCGTTTTTGATTTTTGCCGGCGTTATCATTCAGATTTTCGTCACCACCGGTAGCCGCCTGCGCCGATTAGAAGCGTTATTTATTCTGATGCTCTATATTTATTTTGTTTTGGTGCATTTTATTCCGTCGCTTTTGCCTTATTAAGGAATCGCTGCTGCCAAGGCAGGATGGTAAGGTCACTGTCTTATCGGTTGGTCCGTGCGACGAAGAACTCATCGGTATTTATTCTATTTCCAGTTTAATCTTGCATTTTTTTGCAAGAAGTACCCTTTTAAAAGTTTAGTACCTTTGAAAGGGTGGGTAAAATTTATATTAAAAAGCTACATTAGCAAATTTGCAAAATAATAAAATTTATTCTTTAACAATGAGGTACAGAGCAAATGGAGGTTCACGGAAAAGTTTTTTCTCCGTGCTTACTCCGTGATCTCCGTGTCCCCTTGTGAAAAATAGTTGCACTTTAGTGCACTGGGAGAATACCGCATTATTCGATAAAATGAAAGCGTTGCTGAAAAAATAATGTTGATCTCTATTTACATGTAATTGCCGATAATTACGTACGGACGATTCACGAATCGTCTCTGTTAAAAGACCCCTCAGCTATCCTGCATTTGAACTGACCACAAAAATAACACGCGAGAAAAAAATATGTTGACTTTTTGAAATAATTTTGCTAATTAAGGGCGGTGACTGACGCAGTGTCAATTTTTAAGCACATGACTTATCAGTCTATTTATTTTGATTCGTAAACTGAGAGCAAATAATTACCTGCATTCGAGATCATTTTTTCAGCAATATCATTGCGCAGCATAGCTGCCAATAAATTGCTCAACACCAAGATCACGCCAATAGGCGGATTCGCCTCTCGGCGAACTCTAAGTAAACGCTAAGTTCGCGAAGAAAAAAAATAATCTTTTTTTGTGTCTTTGGTTCTTTCTTGGTGACTTGGTGTTTGAAAGCCTTCTTGCAAAAAAATGCAAGATTAATTTGGTAATAGAATAAATGAATAAAGATTGCTGGCGAATCCATCAAGGACATTCCATTGTGTTTATGAGTATTATCATAAAGAGGGGAATTGTAAATTCAGTGATTTTTTTTATACCAATAATTTTCGATCAACGCCTTACTGGGCATAGCGAAAATTAGTGACAAGAGATAAAATGATCGGACAAACAATTTCTCATTATCGAATCTTCGAAAAGCTTGGCCAAGGCGGCATGGGCGCGGTGTATAAGGCGGAAGACACCAGACTCCTGCGAACTGTCGCCCTCAAATTTCTCTCACCTGCGTTGACCTCGGACCCGGAAGCAAAGCAATCCTTTATCAATGAAGCGCAGGCAGCATCAGCCCTCGATCATCCCAATATTTGCACGATCTACGAGATTGATGAAACTGCCGAAGGGCAGGTTTTCATTGCTATGGCGTATTATCATGGTGAGACCCTGAAGAACAAAATTGAGCGCGGTCCCACATCTCTGAAAGAGGCCATTCATCTGACCCGGCAGATCGGAGCGGGACTTTCCAAAGCCCACGAAAAAGGTATCGTCCACCGGGATATCAAACCAGCCAATTTAATGGTGACCGATGATCAGGTGATCAAAATCCTGGATTTTGGGGTCGCGAAATTCCAATTCAAAACCGACATTGCCAGCTCAGGACTTATTATCGGAACGCCGGCTTACATGTCTCCCGAACAGGCTTCCGGAAAACCAGTGGATCACCGCTCGGACATCTGGTCAGTTGGCGTTATCCTATTTGAGATGTTGTCCTCAAGTCTTCCATTCGAAGGCAACAGTGATCGCGCCCTGATGCGAGCGATTATCAATGATACGCCGCTATCGTTGAGCAACTTCCTGGGTAGTCTTTCAGCCAATATTCAGAATATCATCAATAAGGCATTGGTAAAGAATCCGGATGAAAGGTACCATAACATAAAAGAACTCCTCCATGACCTTGATCTTGTCGAACGAAACCAGCTATCGAAAGCAGATACCCAGGTGATGGGCGCTGCGCAACCAGCGGTTCCATCTGTTGCCATCCTTCCCTTTATCGATTTAAGCGCTGAAAAAGACCAGGAGTACTTTTGCGACGGTCTCGCGGAAGAGATCATCAATGATCTGTCCCGACTGAAAGTATTGCGGATCGCGTCCCGAAATTCGAGTTTTCAGTTCAAAGGCAAGAATCTGAATATATCGCAAATCGGACAGAGTCTGAATGTGCAAAAAGTACTGGAGGGAAGCATCCGCAAATGGGGTAACCGGATTAGGATTGCCGTGCGGTTGATCAATGTGTCTGATGGATTTTTGGTCTGGGCGGATAAGTATGAGCGGGAGCTGGCTGACATTTTTGAAATTCAAGATGATATCTCGAAATCGGTGGTGGAAAATTTGGAAATTCAATTGGCAGGAGCTTCTGTAAAAGAACTGGTGCGGCATTATACCGACAATGTCGAAGCCTATTCCAGTTATCTGCGGGGAAGATTTTACTGGAATAAAAGGACGGCTGAATCCTTAAAAACCAGTATCGACTACTTTCAATCTGCCATCAAAATCGATTCGAAATATGCGCTGGCTTATTCCGGGTTGGCCGATGCTTACATCGTGCTGGGACTGTATGGACTTGCTTCGCCAGCCGAAGTCATGCCCAAAGCCCTGCACGCGGCGGAACAGGCATTGCAGATCGACGAACTGCTGCCGGAAGCGCATATCTCGCTGGGCTGCGCTAGGGCTGTTTACGAATGGAACTGGAGTGAAGCGGAAGATCAATTTAAAAGGGGGATCGAATTAAAACCGGAATACGCCGAAGCTCACCACTGGTATGCGATCAATTTCTTGACGCCCTTGAGCAGATTTGATGAGGCGGTGCAGGAGATCAAAACGGCGCTGGAACTGGAGCCTTCCTCGCTTGTCATCCATGCTACAGTAGGACTCGTCAATTATTTCGCTCGGCAGACTGATGCAGCAATCGATCATTTTCATCATGCCCTGGATATGGATCCGGATTTTCCCGTCACCAACCTATTTCTGGGTCAGGCGTATGTGCAGAAATCCAGATTCAACGAAGCGATTGACTATTTTCAGCGGGCGCTGAAATTTTATGGCGAGAGCCACAACGCGCTGGCAAACTATGGATATGCTGCAGCATGTGCTGGCAAAAAAGACGTTGCCCGGAAGGTGCTAAAGCAGTTGCTGGACGCTGCGAAAAAAAGATATGTCTCCTCTTATGATATTGCATCGGTTTACT
>JALOPY010000254.1 GCA_025453735.1 bacterium
AGATGGCGCCGTTTCTGCTTGAAAAGCTCGATGATATTCTTCGACTGGTAGCTCGGTACAATGGATTCTGCCTCTGTGGCATATTGAATTTTCCAATCCGTTTCCTTGTGAACCAGTTGCAGAAAAAGATCATCGTCGCCGGACACGCTGCCTGCGATTTTTTGAAATCCGTTGACCTGATCATAAACCGCACGTCGATACGCCAGGTTCCGTCCCGTGCAGGTGATAGCACTGCTATTCCCGATCGCTCCAGCAGCAACGATTCCGTTTGCCAGGCTGTCGAGCTGCAGTATCTTGCCCAGCAACGAATTTAATGGATCGATCACCGGGGAGAATCCCACCACGATTCCGGTTTCAACATCAAAATTCCCGAGCAAGGCAGACACCCACCCTGGCGGTGGCGCACAATCCGCATCGGTGAACAGCAAAATTTCGCCCCGGCTGTTTTGAATGCCCAGGTCCAATGCCGCTTTTTTGCCGGCATTATCATGTTCATTCAGAAAAAAGTGAACGAACGAAAAATTTCTCGTATACTCAGCCAAAATTTCAGGCGTCTCATCTGATGAGCCATCATCGACAACAATAATCTCCAATAAATCTGCCGGATAATTTTGCAGGATCAGAGCCTCCAGACATCGACGGGCACAATTCATTTCATTCTTCATGGCAACGATGATGGATACACTAAAATGCTTCTCATTTTTTCCTAGTTTTAGCCGATTGAAGCCCTGCCAGAGATAGAAAATGCACCAAGAATAAAATGTGAGTGAGCAAAATGCGATAATAACAAATATCATAATTATAAAGCGAACATCAAAATCAAAAGCACCTTTCAAAAAAGATGAACTCAAAATATTAAAAAAATCTTTAATAAGCAAGGCGTTTTTGGAAAATATGGCTTGACATTTAATCGATCATTTTTTATTATGTATGCAAGCAAAAAGAACTATGAGATCCATAAAATGCTTAAAAATAAAAATGAGGCTGCTTTATGAAGAGATTTCTAAGTTTGTTGTTTTTAGGATTCTTGTTTTCAACTTTTTTCATCTCTCAACTTATGGCTCAATCATTACCCCTCGCCAAGCCCGAAGAAGTCGGCATTTCATCCTCTCATCTCAACCAGGTGAAGACTACTATTCAGGAAGCTATCGATCACAAGGATTTCCCGGGTGCTACGATTCTCGTTGCTCGAAAGGGAAAAATTGTGCTTCGGGAAGCGTTTGGCGCCAGTCAGTGGATTCCGGAGAAACGAGCCATGAAAATCGATATGATGTTTGACCTGGCGTCCATCACCAAGCCAGTGGCGACTGCCACTTCAGTCATGATCCTGGTCGAGCAGGGAAAAATTCGATTGTGGGATAAGGTGAAAGATTTTGTTCCCGACTTTTCAACCTACACCGATGAAGCCGGTAAGTCAGGCGAAGACGCTCGGATCTGGCATTTGCTGACGCACACTTCGGGATTGCCGCCCTACACCAACGCCAAGGAGGTGGAGCGCAAATTTGGCAGTCCATGTCCCACAGATTCCCTGGTAAAACATATCGCGCAATTGAAAAAGACTGATCCGCCGGGAAAAGCGTTCCATTACAGTTGCCTGGGATTCATCACATTAGCCCACATCATTCATCAAATTTCAGGGCAGTCGGTTGCTGAATTTTCAGCACAACACATTTTTAAACCTCTAAAAATGAACCACACATTTTATAATCCACCCGAACAGTTCCGCTCGCTCTGCGTGCCAACAGAAGTAATTGATGGAAAGCCATTGATCGGCGTGGTGCATGATCCATTAGCCCGGCTGCAAAGTGGCATTTCAGGCAATGCCACTGTCGATGACCTGGCAATTTTCGCCCAGATGATGCTGAATAAAGGCGAATTCCAGGGTACTCGAATTTTAAGTCCATTGACAGTGGAGCGCATGACAGAAGTTCATCCCGCAGTCTCTTTTTCCGGACGAGGTTTGGGCTGGGATCTGGATTCGGATTATTCGACCAATGGCGGCGACATCTTCGGTCATAAATCTTTTGGACATACCGGCTATACCGGAACCTCCATCTGGATCGATCCGGAGACCGAAACGTTTGTGATCTTTTTGACCAATCGAGCGCATCCGGATGATAAAGGCGCGATCATTTCATTGCGCAGTCGGGTGGCAAATATTGTCGCCAGTGCGATTCGATAACGCTCGATTATTACATGGCTTTCAAGGATAAAGAAAATGCAGTTCGAATTCGCCACCGCGACCAGGATTATCTTCGGACCAGGAACTCTTGCCGAAGCAGCGTCAGCCATCAAATCGCTGGGCACGCGCGCACTGATTGTTTGTGGAAGTGACCAGCATCGGGCTGCTCCGCTTGTTCAGTTGCTAACCAGGCAGGAAATTGAATTTGTGACATTACAAGTTTTTAGCGAGCCCAACATTTTTCTGGCTCGCAATGGCATCAGCCTAGCGCGACAGCAAAGCTGTGACGTCGTCATCGGCTTCGGCGGCGGCAGTGTGCTGGATACCGGAAAAGTGATCGCTGCAATGCTGACAAATTCCGGCGATCTGCTGGACTATCTTGAAGTGATTGGCAGGGGACGAAAAATCGAGCATCGGTCGGCTCCCTACATCGCCATTCCGACCACTGCGGGGACTGGTGCAGAAGTCACACAGAACGCGGTGTTGTCGTCTCCCGAGCATCGGGTCAAAGTCAGCATGCGAAGCCCACTGATGTTGCCGACGCTGGCAATTGTCGATCCTGAATTGACCTACTCAGCGCCGCCAGGCGTCACTGCCAGCACTGGATTGGATGCCCTGACGCAACTGATGGAGGCTTTCGTATAAATCCAATCCGTTGACTGACGGTTTCTGTCGTGAAGGGATCACAAGGGCGGCTCAGTCTTTGAGAAAAGCTTATGAGAACGTAAATGATCGACAGGCGAAAGAAGATATGTCTATTGCAAGTTTATTCAGCGGACTGGCGCTGGCAAATTCAGGACTGGGAGCGGTTCATGGTCTTGCCGGTCCGATCGGTGGAATGTTCCATGCGCCGCACGGCGTAATCTGTGCCCGATTATTGCCATTCGTCTTGGAAGCGAACATCCGAACGTTGCAGTCGCAACATCCGGAATCACCAGTCTTAATTCGCTATCAAGAAATTGCTAAAATTGTAACCGGAAATTATTCAGCACAAGTCGATGATGGTTTGGAGTGGATACAAAGACTTTGCAGGACTTTAATAGTACCTGGATTGTCGAATTTTGGTTTGACGCCACACGATTTCTCAGCAGTCGTTAAAAAATCCCAGCAGGCAAGCAGCATGAAAGGCAATCCGGTAAGGCTATCGAATGAAGCTCTGACTGAAATATTAAAGGCATCGCTATAAAAAAAACCTCCGAAAAACGATTTTCTAACGGAGGCTGTGTGTCAGAGCGAAAAGCAAATTAAAAGTCTAACGATTTAATTCCTCATAAAAGCCTTAAGGCTTAATTCCCCATAAAAGCCTTACGGCTTAATTCCAATAATAATTCCGAAATCGAGATAGTGGAGACGGCGGGAGTCGAACCCGCGTCCGAGAGTCCGGTTTTACAGATCTCTACATACTTAGTCTGTTGCTCGTGTGAGCTTTCCGAAGCGCAGCAGACAAAGCTTCTGGAAAGCCAGCCCGATTAATTTTCGCCCCTGTCCCTCAGGCGAGAACAGGAACTATCCCATCATAATCGACGCGTCTGGCTGAGCCTGATGGGCAGGACCCAATCAGCGCGGGTTGCCTAATTAATTAGGCAGCCATTGCATACGCATAATTGTCTGCGTTTATATTTTTTTCCAGGCTTTTTAACGAGATTCCAGGAAACTCGGTATGCAATCTGTAACCCCTCGACACCCGTCGAAGCCCATTTTCGTCCCCATAAATCCAAATAGTTAGACGAATCTAAAATCTAAGAGTTGCGCCTTAATATAATATTTTTTTTCGAAACATTCAAGGAAAATTTTTGGAAACGACCCTTGCGAAGGCTTTAAACCTTCGCAAGGTTTTTCAAATTAACCCTGTCGTGTTACCTGCTCAAAAATTTGTGGTATCGATCAATTTCTTGATCTTCATCATCTCCCTGGGATGATAATCTTTTTCATAAATCATAATTATAAGTTTTTGAGAGACGGTCTGCTCTTTATTCGCCATGATGAAGGACGTCAATATGAGCTGAATCAGCGAGACTCGATTGGCCGGAGCCAACCCAAAGCCAGCGCCCCATACCGGAATCGCGATCGAATGCAACGCCCTATTGCGACGCACCGCATCCCAGAGCTTGCATAAGCTTTCCCAGATCGATTTTCGAGAAATGTTTGTAACTTTATCGGGCTTCATTTCTGAAAATACCGATAAAAATGCTTTGCGATTATTGAAAGGCACCACTGCGACGGTGCCGATAGGATAGCGGAGATGTTTGCCAAAGGCTTTTGTCTTATCCATCGTCCCTTTGATATTTTGCTCCTTTAGCGACGCCTCGATCTCTTTATCGAGAAAGGCGTGGTTGCCGTCATAAAATCGTTTGATAAATTGCGCTTTGAGACAGTGCTCGCTGATGATCGAAGGATATTCCGAATCAAAATAGTCGCTGGTGCCAAAGGCAATATCCGATGACTCGCTAAAAATATCGCCCAATTTGACCTCAATTTTTAGATTTGATGAGGAAGACTCTTTAATATAAGCGATTGGCGGAAACGACAGGGCAATTGCCCACACGGCTGAAATTAGTATCGCCAGGTAAAAAAATGAGCTATTTCTCACGATGAAATTGGGAAAGAAAAAAGCAGAAAATTCTAGAATTAACCACAGAATGCCAAGCGCCAAAAAGAATTTTTGGAAAACAATTATCAGATTATCCTTTGAGAAAAAGTACCTGGTTCGTTTAAGAAATAGACGCATAATATTTTGATTCAAATCCTTTCTAATAAATTGATGGATAAAAATGCCATTTTTTCTTGAAAAATAATCTTCATTGGAATTAACTGAAATGCCAGTTTGTTAACTAATTTTAACCAATTTACAATATTTCACAAGAATTGTCAATAGAAAATTTCGTTTTTATTAAAACAGGCGAACGAATTCGACAGAATTATTGTTGAAATCCAGAATCACTTTCTCTTGTTGGTATTGAATCTCAATAACCTTGCTTCCCTTTTTAGAATTGACGAAAGGGCCATCGAACAATTTCCAATCATCAAAAATCATTTTTCCCCCATTCACTGCTCGCTTATCAGGATGCGTGAAATCCAGGCGATCACCACGGGAATTGGTGTAGCTGACACTTAAACTTTTCAGATTGACAAAGAGCTGGTTTTCTCGAATTTGATCCTGGAAAGCTTTGAAGGAAGAAAATTCGGATTGCTGCGCCACTTCCAGAATGACGCCAGTTCTGCGATCGTTCAATGTCATGCGAAAGTGATCCTTTTCTTCGATCCATTTTTTTCCTGTTAAAGTAAATACGCCAAAATAAATGGAATCCGCCCAGCAAAATATCCACCCCGAAGGATCATCGATTCGTTCATCAATTATTTTGGAAAAGAATCCGTTCACATGTCCATTTCGTTCATGTTTCGGAATGTCGTAAAGCGCAATGAGGGTGTTCTCGTGCTGCAATAATTCTTCATAAGGCGAGCCTTCGATCCATTTGTTCGGGTCTTTGTAATACGGTCGCTGACGGGTGATATTGGCGACGATTTTCTTTGGATCATCATCAAAATATTTCAACAGTTGCTCAGCAGAATACGATGGGTTGATGAAAAAGCAGGTCGAGCCATCTCGCTCCGAAACCCAGGTCACGTCCCAGCGATGATTTTCCACCGCGGTGAGATCGCCGTATGATGATCCCAGCGCATAATCTTTGGTCACATAATCATATTTCCAGATGGGAAGATCAGAGGTATTAATTCCAAATCCCCGTCGCGGCGATTTCGTTTCCCGATGAACATACGGAGATGAGCGATCGGTGGCAATATTTCCGATAATCGCTAAGGGATGAAAGCCCTGCACCGCTGCCAGTCCCACATAATAGGTTTCCTCCAGCTCAGGATGAAACCGGGAATCGCCGAAAAACAAGTAGCCGAACGGAATTGCCACACCACAGTTGAGAATGGTATGAGTCACTTGATTATATTTCTCCCGGCTGTGCGCGCCGATCCAGTTTCCTTTGAGATATTCGGGCGCCCAGTCCGCCAATAATAATTGCATCATCATCCAGGCTTTTCGCTTCATCATCGGATCGTGAGAGAAATCGTACAGCGTGGTCATACATAGATAGTAGAGCGAATGATAATTGACCGAGTCGAATTCCATCTGCCCGACCGTGACGGTGCGATCGATCCAGTCTAAGATCCAATTTTTCGCTTCCTGCATTCCCTCAGTCGGTGTGCTGCCATCCGAAAAATTGGGGCCATCCTTCCAGGTTTGACCAAACAGATAGCGAGCAGTGCGATACTGAAGTTTATGGTTTTCTGTGAAACCTTTGTCCGCTCCAAAATTTAGCGCCAATTGCAGTTTTGCCTTTTCGATCATCTTCGGCGGAAGCCAATCTCCAATTCGAAGCACTGCATCCATGATCGAATAGACATTGAATGATCCCCAGTCATTCGTATCGTTGACCGCATCCCATAAATAGTGCAACCCCGCTTCCCGATCAATTCCGGTAAATATTTTCACGACGCCAAGATAAACTCGACGTCTCGGGTCATCACCTTGTTTCCAGGTTTGTCCCGCCAGTGCCGATAGGACAACCTGTCGCCGACCCTCATATTGATTGTAGTAATCCCAATTTGTGGCATATTTAGGCTGGGAGTTCAAATATATTGGTGCCAGTATCGAAGCAAGCAGCGCGACGAGCAGTAGTTTTTTTACCATAAAACTCTCCAATTGTTTGAACTGATTTTTTCAAAGGCTTCCAGGATGTCTGGATTGTCTATTTTCGCTCTATTTATACTCATTAAGGTTTAGAATTTCATACTGATTCCATCGCTCCAAGCGATGGAATCAGTATATCTATGATTTTTGATACTGAAAGATTAACCCTAAACGAGTATATTATAAGAAAAATTTTCTTAAAATCAAATTATTTTAACATTTTTATTGACTTTTATTGAAGATTTTATAATCTTATACCAGTCCACTTTAAATAAAATTGAAAAGCATAAACAGGATTGCTTTGCGCTTACCAGTTGTTCGAAATGACAGGAACAAAATAGATTTTTAATTTAGGACTGTGAATTAACTAAGTTACTCATTTAATAAAGCAATCTTGCATTTCGCCGAGCAAAAATCAGTTGTAAATGGGGAAGCTATTTAATTCACGTCCCTTAACTATTTTGGAGTAACTTATGCAATCGAAAAAAATCTTTTTCGTCTTGCTAATTGTTATGCTATTGCTCACCTGCAACCTCTTTTCCATGCCAGTTTTTAATAAATTCTCTTTAAACAAATCTCCTCTGATATTCATCCCAGGAGGAACAAATGTCCTATTTCAGCAGAATAGCCAGGATATTGCTAACGAAGCGAAAGCTGACGAATTGATGCAACAGGGCTACACATGCTTTGGCGATGAAAAATACCATAACGCGCTCGACTATTATCAACGAGCGCTTAGCCTGTATCGGGATTTGACGAACAAAAGAAAGATTGCCAATTGCTTGTTGAATATCGGCATTGCTCATTACTTCATCGACAATCATGCTCAAGCGATTTTGAATTACAAAGAAGCCCTGGACATTTTG
>JALOPY010000255.1 GCA_025453735.1 bacterium
AATCACCTGGCTTCGAAAATTATAAGTGAGATCGTGGTTCAGGCTGCTCCTGATACTTCCGAGAAAATCACAATCCAATCGCAGAGCCAGCAGCATGCCGGAAGCTGGTGGATTGAAAATTGGTTTGTAAAAGAATTAAGCAATCGTGGTGTTAACAAAATTTATGTCCAGCAACAGCAACATGCCGAAGCTGAATCGAAAATTGAATTCCGGATCAATGATCTGGGCGTAAATTATATACCGACCAAAAACAAAAAATTTGCTAATCGGCAATTTATCATAAACCTGGACGTGAGGCTGCTGGACGGAAAAACCGGTTTCGTGAAATTATTGGATAATGTGAGCGAGCAATTCGCTGATACCGTTCAGGTGAATTTATTAAAGCAACTGGAAGATAAAAATTATCCTTTTGCATCTGCGAAGATTCCAGAAAATCAAGGAATTCGAAAGTACTTTGAACCCTTTGTTGTGATGGCAACGACAGCAGGTGTAATTTATTTGTTTTTTCGCTTGCGGAGTAAATAAAAGGTTATTTATGAATCATTTTATCACGCGAAATATCATTGTATTGTTACTCATTCTTATTGCATTAACTGGGTGTGGTCGAAAAAATATTAAGCCCACGTTGTCGCCAGAAGAGCGAATGGCTAAGGCACAGAAAATGTTCACTGATGGCGACTATCTTGATGCGAAGACTGAATTTCGAATCATCATTCTCAATTTTCCTGGCGGAAGCTTGAGTGATCAAGCCCAGTTTTTTTTGGCAGAATGTCATTACAATTTAAAAGAGTACATTCTGGCAGGCGAAGAATATAAAAAATTGATACGCGCCTATCCTAATAGTGACTACGTCGATGATGCCCAGTTCAAAATTGCGATGAGCAATTATAAACTGTCGCCAAAGTCCGCGCTCGATCAAAATTATACAGATAAGGCGATTGAAGAATTCCAGCGATTTTTGGAAGATTACCCAAATAGCGATTTGGTTCCTGAAGCAAATAAATTTATGAAAAAAAGCCGGGAGAAATTAGGCGATAAGAATTTCAAAATTGCTGAATCCTACAGGAAAAGAGCGGTCTTTCGATCGGCGATCATCTATTATGATTATGTTTTAGATAATTATTATGATACCCCCTTTGCAGAAGCGTCGCTCTGGCAAAAAGCTGAATGTTATCGTCAACTGGGCGATCAAGATCAAGCTGCAAAATTTTATAAGCTCTATTTAGAAAAATATCCCAAAAGCTCGAATGCAGCGAAAGCCAAAGATTTGCTTTCGAGCAATGGAAACAATACAAATCAAGATTGACGCGGCTTTTGAATTTCTGGTTTTTCGCTCCCGGATTTTATTATAAGAGCACAGTGCAGCGAAACTGAAAAATAATGTCAAGATAATTTGTGTCAAAATATTTTTTAAAAACTTTAATCTTTCAATTATTTTGACTTAAATAATTTTGTCAAAATAGGATGCTGAATAGTAGCTAATTTTATTAATTTCCCATTGTGCTCTTTGTGGTTTCCTGGTGCTTTGGTCTTTGAAGATTTTCTTGTCAAAAAAAACAAAGAATTGACTTGAAATATTATAATGCATAACGATGTCAGGGTTGGCTTATTTGGCGGCTCGTTCGATCCAATTCACAACGGGCATCTCGAATTAGCCAGATGGACGAAACACAACTTATCTCTCGATCAATTCATCTTCATCCCTGCTGCCACTCCACCCCATAAACAGCATGTCAGCTTATCTGAGCCGGAGCACAGGCTTCGGATGGTTCAACTTGCGATAAAAGACTGGCGTGAATTTGAAGTGTCGGATTTTGAGCTTCACCGAAAAGGTATTTCCTACACGATCGATACGATCGATTATTTGCGAAGACAATTCAATCTCAAAAAAGCGAGCTTATTCCTGGTTATTGGCGCTGATAGCCTGGTCGATTTTCATACCTGGAGATCACCAGCAAGAATTCTCAGGAGTTGCCACGTCGTGGTTCTTCCTCGTCCTGACATTTCCATAAGTCATATCGCTGATGAAATGAAAAAAAAGGTGATCATACTTGCCGCGCCGTTATTTGATATTTCTTCGACCGAAATCAGAAAATTAATCAAGAAAAGGCAATCTATCAATCATTTGGTGCCGGAACCGGTGGCAAAATATATTGTTGAGCACAAGCTCTATCGATAGCAGATGCTGAGAAGGCAATTAAAATTTTACATGTTTCAAAAAATATTCTTGATTTTCTCCTTATAAAATTGTAATTTTCAACTAATAAAACTAATACTGGAAAAAATAACTTCATTTATCTTTTGAGGAGGTTATGGCTTTCTGGATTTCTGCGTTTATCTTTCTTATTTTTAGCAAAATTTATTTCAGAGGCAAGGGGATCGGCAAAGAAAATTTTCCCGACAAAGGTCCCTATATCGGAGTCATCAATCATAATAGCAACATGGATGCTGTCGCCATGTCGTTGGTTGCCAAACAGCGAGTTCACACGATGGCGAAAGATTCACTATTCAAAGTCCCAGTTCTGAAATGGTGGCTAAAAGCGGTCGGAATGTTCCCTGTCGTTCGCGATGCTGCCGATGAAGCGGCTTTCAAACATGCAGAGGAATTATTGCGACACGGCGAAGTCTTGTTCATGGCGCCGGAAGGAACGCGGAAAAAAGAAAATGGCGAGCAGAGACGCCCCAGAACCGGCTTTGTTCGTTTAGCTCAAATTGTCGGCTGCCCGGTTGTTCCAATCGCTATTTATGGCACCGATAAAGTGCTTCCCCCGGGCGCATGGTTTCCCCGTCCGGTGAAGGTTCGCGTCCAGGTTGGCAAACCAATACAGTTGGAAAAAGTTGAAGTCACTGTTGAAAATAAAGACAAGTTGCAGCAACAAGCAAATATGGTCATGGATCGTATCTATGACATGCTCAAACAAATCGAGAAGGAGGCGTAATGGATATTAGCCTGTTGAAACGAGTCCCTATTTTCTCGCTCCTGAATGATTCCGAATTAGAAAAGATCAGGGATTTGTGCGTTACACAACATTATGAAAAAGATCGAATCATCCTGATCGAGGAGGAGAGCGGCAACACATTATTCATTATTCAGCGAGGTCGAGTAAAAGTTTCCCGGATTAGCGATGATGGACGAGAAGTGATCCTTTCCATTCTGCATCCGGGCGATTTTTTCGGCGAGCTTTCGCTCATCGATGGCAAAGCTCGTTCTGCCAGCGTGACAGCAATCGAGGATTCTGAAATTTTTCTGCTTCGCCGGGGCGATTTCATTGGCTTATTGGAAGATTATCCTCAGATTTCGATAAGCTTATTGAAAGAATTAGCCGCCCGGATTCGAAAAAGCGATACCCAGATTAAAAGTCTCTCTTTGCAAGATGCCATGGGGCGCGTTGCATCGTCGCTGATTATGCTCGCACAGGATAGTGGACGCTCCTTGAAAAACCAGGTTGTTATTCCAAAAATTCCGCTACAACAGGACCTGGCAAATATGGCTGGCACCTCGCGTGAGACGATCTCAAGAGTGTTTCGTTACTTTGAGGATGAAAAGCTAATTGAGCGAGCGGGACGAAAAATCACGATCCCCGATTTTATGCGATTCAGAAAGATGTTTGCTTAAAAGATTCAGTGAGGAATAAATGTCTCGTCAATATCCGTCCGCTCCGATGGTTGGAGTTGGGGTTATCACTGTAAATGAAGCAAAGAAAGTATTGCTAGTGAAGCGAGGGAACGAGCCTAGCAAAGGTTTGTGGTCCGTTCCCGGAGGTATGGTAGAATTAGGGGAGCGGGTGCGCGAAGCAGGCATCCGTGAAGTGAAAGAAGAGTGCAATATCGATGTCGAGCCCGAGGAAGTCATCTCTGTCGTCGATATTATTCTCAAAGACCAGGACAATGGTGTGAAATATCACTACGTCCTGATCGAATATTTAGCGAAATACCTGGGAGGCGAGGTTCAGGCGCGATCTGATGTCATGGAAGCTGGCTGGTTCGCTCGCACTGAGTTGGATGCTTTGGATTTGCCAGAGGTTACGCGTAAGGTCATTGAAAAAGCGTATGATTTACAAATAGAATAATTTGTACCTATTCAGGTTTAATTTGCTCCAGCAACCAGCCGCCGATGCCATCGCTAAGAGCGATAGCATCGGTTTTTAATAAGTTTCAGACTAAACCTCAATAGGTATATTTTCCAGGATGGAAAAAATCTTGCATGGAAGATCAAGTGAGCTTCACATATTAATTTCTAACAATAAAAAATGTCTCCAAATCCTTCCTGCCGTGGTTGTCATGGAAAAACTGTTGATGAAATTTTGTGGAGAAATACATGTTCCCAGAAGATGATTATGCGCCTTATGGCTACCTTGACAATCCATTTCATTGCTGGAAACTGAATCGGAGTGGAGTGGTTCGTGTTTCGCCTCCGTGTGGATTCGGATGGATTTTCCCGAATGCAGAGCAGCCAATCTACCATTCATGCTTGAATATTGGTTTAGAAATTGAGGGAAGAAGGTTTCTTTTGCCAGGTGAGGCTCAGGATGAAACGATGCAACTCACCTGTACATACCACAGCAACAACTTGTTCCGTTTTCTTCTGCATGGGCAAGGTGTTTCAGGTCAGGTGGAATTTTTTCTCGTGGATGAAAATGTACTGACCACAGAGATTAAAATTGAATCAGGCGTCGAACTGTCTCAAAACATTTCGCTAATGCTGATCCAGTCTGTTCAGTTGAATTTTCGAAAATCAGGTCTCTGGGATTTTGGTCTGACAGGCAAGTTTCATACTCGAAAAAATTATGCCGCGATCAAAAGTTTTGCAGAAGGCTATTGCTTTGTTCTCAAACCTTCGCAAAATTGCGAAGGCTTCATTTTTACGAGTGATCCAGCTCAGCTAAAAATGAAGCCATTTCATAACCAATCCGAAAATGATTATTGCTCAACAACCCAGCCTGATCTTTATGGGTTAATTAAAATTCCGATTTTAAAGAAGCAACAAACTCCTTTTGAATTGAAAGCGATATTAACACGAGGTGCCAGTGAAAAACAAGCATTAGCGTTGGTGGAAAATTATTCAGCGAAAGTGACCAAAATTCGGA
>JALOPY010000256.1 GCA_025453735.1 bacterium
GAGAGTTGAGTTTTCAGAGAATCAAAACTGTCCGCCATGATGTGATAAGTCTCCGTTTTATGTATCGAAAAGGAAAAAATATATTATTGAAGTTTTTGACGTGCTTTGCTTTTTGAACAGACGAGGGATATTGTGCAACAGGCGATTGGATCGATTTAGCTATTAGCTTTCTCTGGATTTACACAGGCACATAAATACTGAATGAATCGTTTATATTTGTCCTCCAGATTTTTATGAGTCTGGCTCCTGAAATAGAAATTATAGAACGGCTCTCTGTCGCTATTATCGAAACATATTCTCAATTTCGCTCCACTTATTTTGCATAAATAAGTGCTTAACAAATGAAAATCATTGTTCAGATCAATTGCGATGTCAAATTTTGTTGCCAATATCCTCTGTTTTAAATTTTTTTTAGGGAGCCCTATATAATTTTCATCTCTATCAGCAACAAAGATTGTGCCATAGTTAAGGTTGCTATCGAGCAAACTCTTAAAACTACTGCGCATAACAAAGTGAAGTTTTGCAGTTGAGAAACTTTCGGTAAGCGTTCGAATGAATTTTCGAGCAATCCCGAAATCTTCTAAAATATCGGGCATTAAAATTAACATCGCTTGCGCATTAGAAAATGTGCCAAAGACATCGACCATACGGTTGCGTTTTTCTAATTTGGCTTGTAGTTTCAGCAGCAGAATTATAATAGTTTTCATAATATGTTCGACTCTGTGTGTTTTCAGTTTCCAGCTTGTATATTTAAGTTACAAAATATAAGATAAACAGATTAATAAAGCAATAGTAAAATTAGTTTTTTTTAAAATTGATGCCTTTCTTGATTCAATTTTGGCATCGACTTCTTAATTAAATTCATTTTGGTTATTAAAAAGAGAGCAACGGCATCTCGAATGTCGGGGAAAAATAATGGCAATTTTCAGCAACAGCATTTAATAGCGCAGCATAGCTGCAAATAAATTGCGCAATACCAAGATCACCCGCCAGTTGGTGGGGATTCGCCTTTCGGCGAACACGAAGTAAACGCTAATTTTATGAAGAAAAGGATAATCTTTTTTTGTGTCTTTGGTTCTTTCTTGAAGACCTGGTGTTTGAAAGCTTTCGTGCAAAAAAATGCAAGATTGATTTGGTAATAGAATAGAGATCAGTTTTATCGAATCAATAGTTTAATTCAAATTGTACCTTCATGGAATTCAAAGTATTGCCAGATACTTGATCGAGACCGGAGCCAATCGAATTAAAAAAATAATAATGAATCGAGCCAAATTTAAATGATATTCTCAGCAATGATTTTAGTTTCCAGTCCAGTGTTAGATACCAGCGATTGCCATCACCATAAAGCATCTGGCTGGTGAAGCTGCCGGGAACATCTCGCTCATATTGATAGATGCGGCTTTCGTAGCTATCCGTATCGAAAAAAGTGATACGACCGGTACAAGTTAAATTGTCGAGCAACTTAAAAGCTATATCCTGATATAATGCGATGCCCTGAAAAAGATGATTTTGGCTTATCAGGAAATCGCGATAATTCCTATAGGAGACCCAGGTTTTTTCAAGACGGTGGCGAATTGTCATGTTTTCCCAGGGCTGATAGTCAATTTGAAACCGAGCGTTAAATTGGTTTCGTGGGATTATGATTTTTCTTGCCCTGTTCATTGCATCGAAAGCAGCGATCGATTCGTCTTTTTGTGATGCCTTGATCTGATAATGGATTGCCAGATGCCTGACAGGCTTGTGCTCGATTCGAAATAAAAGCTCTCTCCCACTGGAAGGCAAGGGAATAAGATAGGTTGACCAGGGAAATTTAAATTGATCGAAGTAGCAAGCCAGCTTCAAATTCTTTAAAATTGAATATTGCCAGCCAAAATAGATCCCTTGCTCATTGCGAGGCGAGCGATTTGCTTCACTAAAACTATTGCCATGATCACTGATAAAATTCCTGGCATAGCTGCGAGCGAGAAGAGCTAATTTGAGCGGATTTGCATCCATGATGACGCCAGCAACAAATCCATAGCCTCCATTTCGTGATCGCCCAGCTTCTCCCATAAAATTAAATGGGCCCAATATGGCATTGTAATCTGCTCCAATAACTGCATTGATTTTTTGATAATCAGGATAGAAATTTTGTGTCTCACTCTCGAGAAAAAATTGTCGATTGAACCAGTTATAGTAATAGGTAATCCCGAACGAACAATTCGATTCGGATCTGAAATTAACTCGTGCACCAATTAATCGCTCCGCTAATTTGTCTTTTTTTTCGATTTCCGTGTCGCTGCGATGATAGCCCGAACTATAAAAATTTTTCACTGTTTCGTCCAAATTGAGCGAGGCGTCGAGCGTGCTTGTCGAGTAAAATAAAAAGATTTGGTAAGATTTGCAAGAAACTTGACCAGCAATTCCGTAAAGTGAAGCATTTTCGTCCACTATTTTATATTCGATGAGTTCTTTGGTCTGTCGCTTCAAGGAATATATTGGATTACTGCCTTTGCTGTAATAATAGGGATTGCCAAAAATTAATCCTGATCCGAATTCTAACCGGTAATTCCCCAATATTATTTTTTTCTGGTTGGATGTATCATTAAATTTTAAGAAATAGAGTTTCAAGTCATCCAGGCTTCGCTCTCCGCTATCTTTCTCTAAAACAATGCCGAGCGATAATTTGTTTTGATACTGCAGCATATATCGGTTGTAGATTTGGCGAGGTGAATCCGAGTATATTCCTCGCTTTATCCCGTCCGGTTTTTTGAGTCGTTCACTGATTCGCGTTTTTGCAGCAATAGAAAAAAAATCCTGACTTTTGGGAGAGGAAACGGCGATGAAATTTTGGAGAATCAGAATAAGCTCCGCATCAATTCCATCAATCAGAGCTAATTGCTCGATACTCTGGAATCCACCCAATCGTTCGCGAGTCCGAATAATATTTCGAGCCATGACGTCTGAAATCCAGGGCAGCAGCGTCAACTGCTCAATTGTCGCGTGATTCAGCTCAATGGGATTTTTTTCTAAATCAGCGAGCAGTTCCAGCAGATCGGAAATATCGGAATACTCGTCCTGCCGTTCGAGAAATAATTCTACATCGGGCTGTTGCGCAAAGCAAGCAATCCCGCAACCGATCAGAATAGAAAATATAATAAGTTGTTTGGCAACCATCAGTTATCTTTCTATTCATGAGTCTGCTCTAAAAAGGTCGAAAATCACAAATAAAAAAATGTTCAATTTATGACCGTTTGCAGTATAAATTAATTTTCATTTATTTTGGCGTCTTCGATTTGGGATAGAATTGGATTGAAAAATAATGGGTCAATCCCAAATCGATATGCGAAGTCACGGCGTAATCTAATTCAAAATAGGAAAACGGCAATCCAAAACCAAAACAAAATTCAGTCGGCTCGTCAGAAAAACCGGCCCGAAATGCAATTCGCTGAAACAAGAAATATTCCAGACCCATTCGCAATTCCAGCGGAAAAGCAGTGTCTTTGAAAATATCAAAATTAATAATTAAATCTTCGAAAGGCAAGATGCTGATTCCGGCAGCGAATGTTTGTGGCAGGGGCTCGCTGCAGTTTTTGTATGTCGTTCGGTTAATATTGGTTGCGAAAAATCCCCATTGAAATTTTTGAGTAATTTTTGTGAGGAATCCTATGTCAATTCCCAATGAAAAATCTGAACCATATTTGGCAATTTGTAGTTTCATATAATGTAAATTAATTCCCCAGGAGAACCTTTGTCGCACGGAGCGACTGAACGATAATAGCAGGGATTGTTCCTGGTAAATTTCATTGCCAAAATAGTTCGCACCTGTCGAAAAATTACCCAGTGTCGTTGGAAAGCTTGCTGAGCAAGCTCCCTGAAGTAGTTCCTTCAAGCCAAATGGTTTGGTGAAATATAGTGAAACCGATGGGTGATTTATTTGCGCAAGTCCCGCGCAGTTTATAAAAATTGCATCTGGCGTGTTGGCGAGACCGATATAAGCTTGCCCCATGGCTCGAGCTCGTGTGCTATTCCCATTGAGTTCAAAGCTGGCGAGGAGCGGACTGTGAAGCAATACAAAAATTATGAACAATAGCAGCATGTTAATCGAGCCGGATCGCGCGCTGAGAATTATTTTCTTGATTATCATGACAAAAATACCTATTATAGGTCAATCTGATTTGAAAGTGATTTGGAGGTACTGATTCATGAAATATAATATTGATTCTTTGAAATTAAAATATCGCCGACTGGTAATCATCACTGTTCTATTATTAAGTCTTTCCTTTTTTTATAATGTTACTGATCTGTTCGCCCAAACTATTGTTGTGACTGTCGATTTAGAGTTGAACGCATTGCCCGATGAAAAACGGGAAAAATTGACCAACTTCAAGCAGATCCTCGAAGACTATCTGAACAATTTCAAATGGACCGATGATGAATTTGTCGGCGAATTCAAAATTAATTTAAATATGTTATTACAAGATATCAGCGTTAGTTTCGAAGACCGTTACAAAGTGCAACTTTTGATTTCAAACAATTCCGATGTTCAATATTCAGACAAACGCTGCCGAATGGAATATCAAAAAGGAGAAATCCCTAACCATTCGGATAACAATTGGGACTCTCTGACCAGCTTATTAGATTTTTTTATGAATATCATCATTGGCGAAGAAATGGATAAATACGGTCATTTATTGGGATCGAAATACTTTGAAAGAGCAAAATTGATCGCGGAGCACGCCCGATTTGGCATGGGGCAGTTCATAGATGGCTGGGATCTTCGCGTCGATCTTATAAATTATATTTTGGGTGATGCAAATACAAAATTTCGTGAAATGAAAGATTTCTATTTTTATGGGCTGTATTTTGCCAAAGATGATCCTTCCAAAGCGCGAACCTATTGCAAAGAAGCGATAAACATGCTGGAAGAAATCATAGCAAAAGAAGACCCAAAATTCAAAAAATGTGACAAATTTATTGAGGCGCATTATATTGAGATAGTTGAATTATTTAAAAATTCAGTTGATCGCAATGTATTTGAAAAAATGATCAAGCTGGATCCATCCCGGGAAAATATTTACAAAGAGCTGCTATAAAAAAAAAACCGCCGAGAATCATGCCGAAAGCAGATTCGCCTCTGGCGAACGCTGAGATTGCAGAGCACTCTTTTTCTTCCCCTTGAAAGGCTTCTCTCAGCGATCCGCCATCTGGTGGATTTTTGCGGTGAATGGTTACAAAAAATATTAAATTCCAGTTCGGAAAATGCAAGTAAAATTTTTGGGCAGCTTGTTTCCCCAGGCATCAGTGCACGTTGTGTCGAGTGTTACTGTGT
>JALOPY010000257.1 GCA_025453735.1 bacterium
GATTGTCCCGAAGAAGGCAATAACGAATGGACCGATGATTACGCGAAGTTCATCTCTATCGATGAAGATTCGGTCCTGGGAAATTTTCTTTACATCTGGGATGGCGATGATAAGGCCGAAGGCTACCTTGAAAAAGGGGTTGCCTGGCAGGGATTGAAAATGCTTGAAACGCCTGTTGGACCTGATGGCAATCAATTAGGCTTAACGACGTTATCAATCGCTACCTATGATGATTTTTATGCCCTGCCAACCCAGGCTGATCTTTATGATGAGTTGACCATTGGAATCGAGAGAATCCACAATGTGACGCCGCATCCCGGGGATTGGACCCAGACGCCAAATACATACGGACCTGATGTCGCGTCAGTTCATGCCTCAGGGCCATTTGATCTCGCACCAGGACAAACTGTAACATTTACGTTTGCGAATATTTTTGGCGTCAACAAAGCCGATCTGATGGCGAATACAATTTTATGCCAATTGCTGTATGATAAAAATTATAATGTCGCAGCTCCGCCGATCCAGCCCAATGTTCGAGCCGTTGCGGGTGATCAAACAGTGCTGCTTTATTGGGATGCTGAGCCATCGGAGAGCTCAGTCGATCCTTTGACAGGGAACAATACTTTCCAGGGCTATCGAATTTATCGTTCAACCAGCCGAGGAGTATCCTGGGGCGATCCAATAACCAATGCCCAGGGTGCTCTGGTCGGCTATGTTCCAATTGCCCAGTTTGATCTCAACGATGATATATCCGGCACCGGCACGGCAAATCCATATTTCTATCTCGGTGATAATACTGGATTGCAGCATAAATTTGTCGATCGTAATCTCAAGAATGGCGTGGAGTATTGGTACGCGGTGTGCGCGTATGATGGGGAGGACGTATCTGGTGATCTGGTTATTCCGCCGGTTGAGAATCCGCAATTGACGGATGCAGATAAGGTGGGCGATAATACCGTACGTGTCGTGCCACAAAAATTTCCAGCCGGCTTTGAGCAGCCAGACTGGGAACTCAACCACGTTCAAGGTGCGTCCACCGCAGCGATCTTGCTCGAGGTGCTTAATCCGTACGCGATGCTTGACAACACATATAATATTTTAATTAATGACAAGCGTCCTCCAAAAACTTTTTCAGTCTTTGATGCGGCAAAAAATGATACGATCGTTCGAAACTGCACTTTATTTTCTGGGGAAGAGTATGTCCCAGCATTCGATGGTATGCGACTGACCGTGGTCGATGAAGAAGCTATAGCTTTCGATATCCAGAAAAGTTATTGGCATGCAACTCCAACGATGGATACCGCTGCAACCAACTATTCCATTCAGTTGATCACCGCCAGCAATCCCATTGCCAGTGATTATGAGGTGCGATTCACCGCGGCAGGCGATACAGCGTTTGGTCCGAAGATTCCAGTGCCATTCGAAATTGTGAATGTCACGACGAATCAGAAGCTGGATTTTATTTTAGTCACTTCGCCCACAGATACGACGACTGCGATGCGAAATAGTTGGACGAGCGGCGACAAATTGACGCTTCGCGAAACAGTCGCTGGCGCGATTAAGTTTACCTGGACGATTGTGCTGACCGCTCCGCCGCTTAAAATGGTCATCTCCGGGGACGACACAACGTATCAGGACATCAGCATTCTGCCGCAAACCGGAGATGTCGCGAAAATTTATACCAGGAAGCCGTTGACAGCCAACGACGTGTACGAGATAAAAACAACGGCAAGCACGACGGCAAATGCGACGGAAAAAGATCTCGATAAAATCAATGTGATTCCCAATCCGTACGTCGTGACGTCTTCGTATGAAACTCAGCCCTGGATCAAAGAACTCCAATTCCATAACCTGCCAGAACGCTGTGAAATCAGAATTTTCACGGTTTCGGGTGAACTGGTTCAAATCTTGAACCATGAGCCAGGCAGCAAGGGATACCGGGGGCTTTCTGTCGAAGCCTGGGATTTGTGGAACTATAACGAGCAAGAAGTCGCCTTTGGAGTTTTTATCTATCATGTAAAAGCAGATGGCATTGGCGAAAAATTAGGCAAATTTGCCATTATAAAATAAATGAGCTTTATGTCTCACGATAATGGAGGACAAAAAATGACTAAGAAATTTTTATATATAATATTGACCCTCCTGGTGATTACGCCACTGGCAATAGCTGGAACCGATAATACCGGCACTTCAGCAGCCAATTTTCTGAAAATTGGCGTCGGGCCCAGGGGAAATGCATTGGGAGGAGCTTTCGTGGCTCAGGTCAATGATTTTTCAGCCTTGTATTGGAATCCCGCTGGCATTGCCTCGGTGAAATCTTTGGAGGTGGGAATTTCCTATACCGATTGGCTGCTCGATATCAACCATAATTTTCTCGGAGCTGTGTATCCATTGGGCAATATTGGAACCATTGGCGTTTTCATTAACTCACTGAGCATGGGGGATATGGAAAAGACCAATCCATTGGAACCAGAGGGAACCGGCGCGTATTTTTCCGCCAGCGATCTGGCGCTCGGGATTTCTTATGCCAGGCAGTTGACCGATCGGTTCGCGGTTGGCGTCAGTGCGAAATTTATCAGCGAAACGATCAGCTTTTCATCGGCCAGCACGTTTGCCATTGATGCCGGAACCCAATTTGACACTGGCTATCGCGGCTTGAAAGTGGGAATGAGCATCAGCAATTTCGGCGGCAAAATGACGCTGAAAGGCTCGGATCAAATGACGAAATCAGACATCGATGAAGTGATCGAAGGCAATCCTGACAAAGAAGCCCGGCTTGAAACCGAGGGGTGGACTGTCCCGCTCATCTTCCGATTCGGAATATCCATGGATGTCCTGAATGTCGCTAACAATAGAATTACCTGCAATCTCGACTTTGATGATCCGCGAGATAATAGTCCCTATGGAATATTAGGCGCCGAGTATTGCTGGAATAATGTGGTCTTTCTCAGAGGAGGACTGATTTATCGCGCTCTGGATTTTGACCAGGAGAAGCTGACCAAAGCAGAAGAATTGGACCTGAATTATGATGTTCGATTCGCATTTGGCGCTGGTATCAATTTCAAAATTCCAAACCTGGCATCACGAGTTCGGCTGGATTATTCCTACACCGATCTCGGAATCCTGACCCAGGCGCATAGTTTTTCATTTACGTTTGGTTTGTAAACTCACCCCCTTGATCCCCCTCTCTTGGTAAGAGAGGGGGAAGGGGAGAGTTTGGGAGGAGTTTTAATCCTCGCGAATGCTTGGAACTCACCCTCTTAATCCCCCTCTCTTTGCAAGAGAGGGGGAAAGAGGGGGAGAGTTCTGTTTGAATCACGAAAGAGCAGTATCTCATCCAAATCCTGGGATGCTGCTTTTCTATTTGAGGAAACTGTTAAGACTGATGCCATACGCCGTGGCGGATAGCATCAGTATAAAACTCAGTATAATGTTTTAACCAAAATTATTATTTTTAGGAACGATTGATGAAGCGGAATGTGATCTATCTCGTCATCGTTATTTTTTTATTAAACGATCTTGTCCATTCCCAGGATATCTTCAAAAATCCCGACCAACGCCAGGCAGCATTTCGATTGATCCTGAGTGATGAAATTAGAGAAATTTATGATCTGATGGTCGCTGATTCTCTCAAAGTCAACTGGGAACGAAAATTTTGGAAGATGCTGGACCCATCTCCGGATACCGACTTCAATGAATTCTATGCGGAATTTCAAAAACGATTTTCCTACGCGAATCGCTACTATTCTAATGTCATTGCCCCATTGTTTCTCGATGACCGGGGAAAATATCATATCAAATTTGGCGAGCCGGATGAAAAAGTAGTCTCTTCCGGTGTCGGCAAGGCGTATCTAGATAATGAGACCTGGGCGTATTATAATTTCAATCTCTTCATCGATTTTGTCGATCAGCTCGGCTTCGGATTTCGAGAAGTCAATAACTTGATGGACGCCGTGACCTCGGCTCCCTCGAATCTGAAAACAGGCATCGCAGCGAATTTGTATGTGGAACGAGAGCCGCTCCATCAGAAATATTTGAGCTTTCGGGATATTATCGATGGACGGGCAGGAATCTCTCCCGATGCAAAATTCTACCAGGTCACCAAAGACTTTGCCAGCGAAAAACGATTAGCGTTTGAAGCGGCGCCGCCATCCCAATTTGATTTCGATTATGAAAAAGAGCAACTGGACGCGCATATCGCCAGCGCCATCTTTCGGGGTGAAGCAAACCAGTCACGGGCAGAATTGTATTATTCCTTCCCGCTGAAGCAGTTGAAATTTCAGCCCGGTTCTCATTCGCCGCTCGAAACCACGGTCGAGAAAAAACTGACATTGTTCAATCGCAACCTCGACAAGATTTTTCAGAAAGATGAGACGCTGAAACTGGTGGCGCGTGAGGCCAATGAGGTCGAAAAACGCATCTACCTGAATCAGCACACGGAACAACTGCCCGCTGGCTTGTATAATTTAGCGTTGCAATTGGAAAGCGAGCCGAGCAAACGACTCGCCATCCTTCGGGCGCAATTGAATGTCCGTGATTATTCCGGCGACTCGCTCACGATGAGCGACATCCAATTTTCGCCGCAAATCCGGGAGGGTGTGCCGGAACAGCGGAATTTGAAGCCCAATAACATTCTGGTCGTCCCCTACCTGGGCAATGCGATTCGGAGATCAAATCCGGTTTATGTTTATTTTGAGATTTATAATTTGAAATTGAATGACCAGGGCAAAACGCGATTTCAGGTCGCCTACGAAGTGCAGTCCATTGCAGCCAATGCAACCTCGCCAGTGGCTTCCGCAATTCAGTTCATCACGCACTTGATCGGGAATAAGTCCGAACGACAGGTCGGCGCCAGCTTTGAATCCGAGGGATCAGCAGAATTCCAGCAGATTTATTTGATGATCGATTTCTCGAAATTTTCAACTGGACACTGCTCATTGAACATTTCGATTACTGATCTTGAAAATGGGGCAAGGGTATCGGGGCAGAAGCGGATGGTGTTGAAGTGATTATTACCCCTTACTGTTAACAGATTGCATTTCAAATACCTTCTAACACTAAATTCTTATAGGCAAAATT
>JALOPY010000258.1 GCA_025453735.1 bacterium
AGTTAGGAAACTTAAAAAGTCACCAGTCAACAGCGAAGCTGCAAAACAAATGCGCAACACAAAGATCACGCCAGCAGGCAGATTCGCCTTTTGGCGAACACGAAGATCACAAAAATAAAAAATAATGATCATTTTAATCTTTCTTTGTATCCTTGTGGTTTCTTGGTGCCTTTTTGTTGAAGATTTTTTAACAAAGAAACAAAGATTTTACTTGCAATATTATAATGGGGAGCGTCGCCGCTGTATTCCCCGGTAATGCGGTGGAACGTGATGAAACCTTGAACCGGGAACCTTGGAACGCTAAACCAGAGCAGTTAGGAATTAGGTTAAACAAGGCTTATTTTGAATCAGGAAAATAAATATGGATCAACAAGAAATCAAACAGAATCGCGACAGTGTTTGTGTCGCATTAGTTTCACGAGCCCATTTGCCCACGCGATTTGGAGAATTCGATATTTCGATTTTTGAAAATAATCGCGACGGCAAAGAGCACCTGGCAATTACGCGCGGCAAACTGGAGGCAGCAACAGAAGTTGCCGTTCGGGTTCATTCACAATGCCAGACGGGTGACATCTTCGGCTCGCTGCGATGCGATTGTCGCGACCAATTGGAGCACGCTTTGATGACTTTCTCTCGGTTAGATAAAGCTGTACTGCTCTACTTGAAACAGGAAGGACGAGGCATCGGACTGGCAAATAAAATCAGGGCGTATCATCTTCAGGAGCAGGGGCTGGACACCGTGGAAGCCAATCAAGCGCTCGGCTTTCAAGATGACTTGCGGACGTACGAAATGGCCGCTTCAATGCTCAGGTTGCTCAGCGTGAAGTCGATTGTTCTGTTTACCAACAATCCCCAAAAAATCGACGGATTAACCGATAATGGGATAACGGTTGTGCGACGTGAAAAAATTGTGATGCCTTCCAATCCTTACAACATCGATTACCTCGATACAAAAAAGAAAAAAGCGGGACATCTGCTTGATTAGTTTGCTCAGCAAATGGGCGTCGTCTATCTTGAGAATCGTATTTACATCAAGCAAGCTGCGCTCGAAAATGATTGTCCAGAACTGCTTTCGCTTCATTAAAATCAACCTGATTATTTTTCAACTTCCGGGATACTTTAGGGCTGCCTCGACAATTCGGAACAATAATTTGACCAGCTAAATTACCAAATCGTTAGATACAGAAATGAGAAATGAAGATAACAGCTTGTTATTGCATCGAGAATGAAACCGAACAAACTTTAGTGCCAAAATCTCCAGAAAAAATGATTGACAAATAAGATTTTTTTCCTTACATTTGACCTCAAAGAAAAACACGTTATTTTCTTAAACAACAAATAGTAATCTATTGTAAAAATTTAACATTTTTACAGATAATATTTTTTTCATTGTGCAACAACTTGTGAATTCTATTAAAAGCAAGCGTGAGGATGGTGCTGGAATGAGTGAAACTTTGGGTAATGATGTGATTGAGTTCACCGGGGAATTCGATAAGATGAATTCGGATATCCATTTTTTAGTCGAGGAGATCAAAGAAGATGTCCAGAAAACCCTGGAAGAATTTCGTGATGCTCAAGCGTCTCATCTCGAGCACATTCAATCGATCGAACAAAAAGTGTTTGATGAAATCAGACAGATCAAAGGGATCACCCAGGAACTGCAACAAAACTATGATTCACTAAAAACAGGGACAAAATCCTTACTCGAACAACTCTCACGCTCGAATATGATCACGCCGGAAGCGTTAGCTCAATTGCGAGAAGAATACAGCCTGCGTTTTAATGAGATCGAGCAGCTCTGCAAACAATTGACGCCCCAATCAGGTATCACCCCGGAGCATCTTCGCGAAGAGTTGATCAATGGAATTCGAATGCTGGGTGAGCGTGTTTCCAGGGCTATCGCCGACATTAACCAACGCATGGAAAGCCTCTCCAACGATATCGTTTCAAAAGCATCACAGCAAAACACTGTTGAAAATCCACCAGAAAGCGAACCAAATGGCGCTGGGTTTGCCTCACTCAAAGAAAGCGACCTGTTCGAAAAAGTCGATTTTGAAATTGTGCCGAATAAGGCAATTAATAAATTGACCGAATTGTTTAAAAAGCAATCAGAAGTCGTTCGAAAATTTGTAGAGAAGCACGAGCAACGAGTTTTTGAATTTGAGCATCTTCTCCGGACTTATGATGAAGAGAACACCCGGCTGTTGGAATTATTGGATAAGCGGGTGAACCGAAATTTTCGAATCTCAATGACTGCAATTATCCTGGTGCTTGCTCTGGTCATTATTCTAAAATTAATCTAATGCAAAGCCAATTAATTTTCTGCTGATCGCTGCTTAATCATCCGACTATTGTCGCAGATCGCTGATCCTTCTTTTCTTCGTTTCTACTTCCAACCTAAAAATAATTTTGCCTAGCAGTGAAACGCTTGGTTCGCTTTTATTTATTAAATAATTGTATGTAACTTTTCTGCTGAAATTTTCGTTATTAGCCAATGCCAAATGCAACCTTTATCTCTTTACTTAATGAGGAAATCAAAAAATGCAGCTACGCTCTAGCCTAACAATGCTCACTATTTTAGCTGCCATTACACTGACGTCGCAGCAATCATTTTCCGGATCGTACCAAAAAAAATCCAATGGAAGCAAGGTGGATACAGTTGTTACGGTGAAGAAAATCATCGCTTCTCGCTGTCCCAATCATAGCTTAAAAATTGACGGAACGCTTGATGATGCCGTATGGAAAACGACTGAAATCGTAGCAGGCTTTGTTCAGAATGAGCCGGATGAAGGAAAACCAGCCACGCAAACGACGACCGTTCAAATTGCTTATGACGATCATGCGATCTATGCAGCGATGATCGCCTACGAAGAAATTCCAGCAAAAATGACCAGTCTTTTGCTTCGACGCGATATTGAAGGTCCCTGTGATTGGTTAGCGGTTTTATTCGATAGTTATAATGATAAACGAACATCCTTTGTATTTGCTGTTAATCCAGCCGGCGTCAAATTTGATGGACGTATTGGCAATGACGGCAATCTGGATTTGAACTGGGATGCGGTGTGGGAAGTCCGAACAAAAATCACAGACCAGGGCTGGCAGGCTGAATTTAGAATCCCGTTGAGCCAATTGCGATTTCCCAAGAAGGCAATTCAGACCTGGGGATTCCAGGCAGCGCGCATCCGCAATGACAATCACGAGACTGATTTTTGGCAGTTCATCCCCAGAGATGCGGGCGCATTTGTCTCCCGATTTGGACAGCTAAATGGATTGCTAAATTTGCCGCAGCCCCGGCGGCTGCAACTGCTGCCCTATATTGTTTCCAGCGGTAATTTTTATCCCAGGGAAGCAGGAAATCCATTCCGGTCGGGACCGTATGCAAATTTTCGTATTGGCGGTGATCTGAAATATGGATTGTCGAGCAATATGACCTTAGACCTGGCGATCAATCCCGATTTTGGTCAGGTGGAAGCCGATCCTTCGCAGGTGAACCTCACCGCGTATGAGACCTTTTTTGAAGAAAAACGTCCCTTCTTTGTCGAAGGAAGTGAAATATACAATTATGGAATAGGCATCGGAGATGGCGACATGGGTCAGGAAACTCTGTTCTATTCACGTCGCATTGGGCGAGCGCCGCATCACGAGCCAGACATTTCAGATGATGGCTTTCTCGATCAACCGCAATGGACCAATATTTGGAGCGCTGCTAAATTATCGGGCAAAACTGAGCATGGCTGGTCCATTGGCGTTCTGGAAGCCGTAACCGGAGAGATGACGGCTGACATCAAAGATCAAGGAAAGCGCTACGAAGAGATTGTCGAGCCATGGACTAACTATTTTCTGGCGCGTGCACAAAAGGATTATCAAGAAGGCAGAACCAATATCGGCGGGATCGTTACAAACGTGACTCGCGATATTCCCGCTGAAAACTTGAACTGGCTGAACCGGACTGCGACGGCTGGAGGAATTGATTTCAGTCATCGCACCAAAGGAGATAATTTTCTCGTGCAAGCCAGCATATTAGGTAGCTATATTACTGGAGATAAGGAAGCTATCGACGAAGCGCAAACATCTTCAGCCCGATATTACCAGCGACCTGATGCAGAATATTTGACCTACGATCCGAATCGAACATCACTGGCTGGATTTGGAGGTTCATTCCACGCCGGCAAAATTGCCGGAGGACACTGGCGCTATGGTATCGGTGGAATCACGCGTTCGCCAGGATTTGAAATAAATGATATGGGTTATTTGCGGTCAGCCGACATGTCGATCGCTTACATCTATGGTGGCTACCGCGAGTTTAAACCCGGAAAAGTCGTTCGGGAATATCAGTTAAATATCACGCTCTATGATATTTATAATTATAATATGGATAGAATCCTTGCGGGATTCGATCTCAATGGCAATGTTCGATTTCTAAATTATTGGGGTTTTTACGCTGGCATGAATCGAGAGAGCAAATGTCTGGATTCTGAATTTTTAAGAGGAGGACCCTCTGTAATTCTTCCCGGACGTTTAAATCTCTGGTTTGGTGGCTTTAGTGATGAGCGAAAACGCGTCGCATTTGAAATCCAGAGCCGCTTCTCGAATGATTTCCAAACCAGCTCCAGCTTCAATTTGGAGCCTGAGTTTTCATTCCGCCCCTCAGGCAGATTCGAGATGAAATTTTCGTTGGGCATTAATCCATACAAAAATGATCATCAATATATCGACGAAATCTGGCAGGATGGCAAGCTGCACTATGTTTTTGCCAGGTTGAACATGAAAATGGTCTATATGACAACGCGATTCAACTATTCGTTTACGCCGGATTTGAGCCTCCAGTTTTATGGGATGCCATTCATCGCTGCTGCAAAATATACCCATTATCGGGAAGTTACCAATCCCAGGGCGGAAAATTATGACGTTCGGTTTCAACGCTTTTCGTGGCAGGATAATGAAGATTTTAATTTCAAGGAGTTTCGATCGAACTTTGTTTTGCGCTGGGAATATCGACCAGGCTCGACATTGTTTTTCGTCTGGGCGCACAATCAGTCTGATTTTTTGGAAGAAGACGGCTCATTTCAAATGCGTCGTGATGTTTATCGATTGTTCAATACCAAATCGGATAACATCATCCTCGTGAAGTTCAACCGCTGGTTCGATTTTTAGCCAGTGCATTCTTTCCAAACTTTTAATCATCGATACTGACCGGTCACTGGCAGCGACCGGTCAGTGAAGATTTTATATCACTCTTTCCAGGCATCCA
>JALOPY010000259.1 GCA_025453735.1 bacterium
GTTTCGATTGAAAAGCCAGCGACATTTTTTCCCAGAGCAGCATTTATAAATTTGACCTTTGTGGAATCGTATTCAAGGACGATCTGACTGGCAATAATAGATGAATCTGTGCTCAGGTGTAATGGGGTCACAATTGAATCACCCGGTGATACTGTTATATTCCTGGGGAGTGTTAGTGTCGCTTCGGTTTGGCCGTAAAGCGGTATAACAAATCCAATGATCAGAATAAAACAAAACAGTTTTAGGACCTTCATAGCTTATACTCCAGATTTTGATGACGAAAATATAATGTGATTAATCTATATTAACTATTTGCAAAATACATGCCAATCATTTAATCAAATTCTCTGGAGAATGAGTACGAAAATGAAGGCTCGTGCAATTCCGAAGCGATGAATTGATTTTTTTTATTTAACTATTGTACGTGCAAAAAGCGTTATACTTGTGAAGCGGAACAAGTGAGATATGCTCAGTAAGAATTAATTTTCTGGTTTAAAAAGTGAATGAGATACTGATTCCATCGCTTGGAGCGATGGAATCAGGGGAAAATTTTAGCGATCGCGTTGATATTAAAAAAATTATCAGGGACAAAACAGGAGTAAAAACTCACATACAGGTGGAAAATAAACCTGGTTTCTGCTAGAAACCAGGTTTATACACCCGAGACTGAGGTATTACAAACAGGAAGAATTTATTATTGTATTTCGATTGCTTTCACGACAACCACAGTTTGATCATCATGCTGCAACGTGTTCAAGGAAAAGCGGTTGACTTCAGACATGATTCTGTCCCGAATATTTTTCGCATTCTCTGCATAACAATTTTCTAAAACACCGATCAAATTTTCTTCGCCGAATTCGCCGCCTTGCAGATTTTTTGCTTCAATAATTCCATCCGTAATGAATACGAAAACGTCTTGCACATCGTACTCGATTATTTTTTCCTCGATCTCTGATGAAAAAATGTCCTGCTTGTCCAGACCCAGTCCCAGTCCCTTTGGGGTAATAATCTCAACTTTATTTCGTTTTGAATGATAATAAAATAGCGGAAGGTGTCCCGCGCGGGCAAGAACCAATCGTCTCGCCGTGGTGTCGAAGAAAGCGCCGATGGCAGTCACAAAAGACTTTTTTTCCATATCCTTATAAAGCAGTTGGTTGGCGCGAATAAAAAGCTGCCGAGGCGTCAATCCGAATCCATATAACGAGCGAAGGATGCCCTGAATTTTAAATAAATACAAAGCTGCTGAAGTCCCCTTCCCACTCACGTCTCCAACGATGACAGTCATCGTGTTGGGCACGCCATTCAAATAATCAAAATAATCTCCGCCAACTTCAGTGGCAGGAATCGAAATCCCAGAAATATCCATGCCCTTCATCTGAGGAGTTGTCTGCGGCAACGAAGCTAATTGTATCCGTCGAGCGATTTCAAGCTCGTGTTTCAGCCGTTCTTTTTCAGCTAACTGTTCGTATAAAAATGCATTTTCAATTGAGATTGACGCCTGCTTCGCAATCGTCATAAAAAATGACAGGTCTTCTGCATGAAAAGGCGTTTCTGACAGCCGTTCTCCAATTAATAATGTGCCGTTCAGCTTTGCTTTGAACCAGATTGGAATGATATGCCGAAAACTGTTCTGGGAAAGATAGTTTTGAATATCATCTGGCATAGATTCGACGCTCAGCCGAGAATCCATTCGAAAGTCATGCAGAAATTTAACAAACTTATGATCGATATCAAAAAAGAAATCCTCCGATTCAACGCCATTAAATCCATGAGCTGCCTGATAGCAACAGGTTTCACCATCGCGAAAGAATAAAATTCCACATCGTTTTAAATTCAACAGCTCTGTCAATCTTTGAACAAGCCCTTTGGCAAGATCGACGATGCCCAGTCGGGTTGCCATAACTTCGGCTAATTCCCTGGAAAAATATTGGTAGTCTGATTGGGCGCGGTAGTATTTGCGATCAATGATTCTCTGTCCCCAGCAACGAATTTTCCATAATACAAATCCAAGCAAAATAGCTCCCAAAACCACGATTGCCTTTTCGATAAATTCCTGACGCTGGGGAGCCATGGTACCCTCTAATATTTCAAAGGAAGTCCATGTCAGACGAAACCTGGGAATTTTGATGTTTAATGAAAGCAATTTGATTAGAGTAGCAATGAATGTCGTACCAATCAGAGTGATCCAGATTGTCGATACGATTGAATATTGAATGTTTTTCCGAACGTGCAAATTAATATCGAGAAGCCGATAGCGCCCAATAGTGTACAAATAGGCTAGTGGAATAAGCAGTATGAATAGAAGACGATAGTTATTTAATTTTTGCAGTTTATAATATTGGAAAAAAAGAACGAATATGCCGATCGCAGCATAGCCAATATAGATCGTTCGTGCAATTACACGGCTTAATCTTTTAAGCTCTTTTGGACGTTGCTTCCGGAAAATCAGATGGATGAGGGCCGTATAAATTAGCGCACCGATGATAAAGAAATCTGCATAACGAGTTATTATGGCCCCGAATTTGAAAAATAAAAACAACAAAATAATAAAAGCAAAAGCTCCGAAAATATACGGGACGATTCTCACCCATTTTCTTTTTAAGAGTTCAGTCCATTCTTTTGGGAAAAATAATGAGCTATCCAGCCACCAGGCCAATCCCATTCCGAAGCAGGCATAAATGCTAACCTGCCGCAGGATCAAGAATGAATTCTTTGATACAAAAGGTTGGTTGCCAACAGCGGTAATAAAAAAGCCAAAAGAGAGCAAGGCTAATCCGATCAATCGTGCTGCTTTGAGCTGAGGGCTTTTCTGACCAATGAAAATACCAAATCCCATCATGATTAATCCGCAAATCAGTGGGATCAAAATGGATGTCTCGAATCCGATTCTCGCCAGGGTCACATGGAGCGTGATGATGCGATTATTTCGAATAACATCGTAATCAATCGTTTTGCCGGCCCGAGCGCTGCGCATGATCCGATCCGCTTCATAAATATCCTGAAATGTTTTTCCATTAATTCGGACGATCAGATCGCCGACCTTCATGCCAGCACGATCCGACGCTCCGCCTTTGATGACATCAAAAACATGGGCAGTTGTCGGCAGAACACGGAAAAATGAATCTGGCAAGGCTGAGCGGTTCACCAAATATTCAATTTTATTTTTGCGCTCGGAAACTGGCGCTACAGCGATGGAAAAAACAGGGCGATCAGGAATTGCCTTCCTAAATTGATCGATGCTATTGTATTTCATGACCCAATTGCCATCGATCGATAGCACTATATTTCCAACGGTGATGGAATCGGGAATTGGGGTGATCGATGCACTTTTTTCCGGCGATTTTTCAACCCGTAAAGCAGGAATAGTCCGGGTAATATAAAATTTCGATTGCGTTGTTTGAAACCAGTTCTCATCTGTTGGAGTACTGCCAAATTGATAAAAATTGTAGATCGTAATTCCAAAAAGGTAGATAGCGAGCAGCCCGAAAATCAGTCGGAAGAGAATGGGTTTGTTGTTAAAATCTACCAGAAACTTTTGTTTTGATTCGTTCATCAGAATTGTTCTCTCGATCATGCGAAACTGTTTGCTTGAGATACGGATATTAATGATATTTGTTATAGAAAAAAAATGAAGAGAAAAAAAGAAATTTGACTATTCAAATCTTCCTCGTGCAAGTCTAAAACATTGGGCGAGGCAGATTAGCTCCTTTGCAAAATTTGAATCAATGTGCATTGCAAACCAATCCCTTCAAATACCTCCCTTCCGGAAAATTCAGCGCAATGGGATGGTCAGCAGCCTGGTTGAGAAATCTAATAATTTGAACATTTTTATCAGCATCCAGCGCAGCATCAGCCACGATCTTTTGGAACAAATCGTGTGAGATGTGCCCGGAACAAGAAAAGGTGAATAAAATTCCGCCTGCTTTGAGAAGCTTGAATGCCAGAAGGTTAATGTCCTTATAACCTCGACTCGCTTTTTGAATCTGGCTGGCGGATTCGGCAAATTTCGGAGGATCGAGGATAATCACATCGAATTGTTTTCCTTCATCACGGAATTTGCGCAAAATCTGAAAAACATCGCCTGCAATATTTTCAACTTTGCTGGAATCAAAACAGTTGAGCTCAATATTTTTTTGAGCCAGGCTTAGCAATGAAGCAGATGATTCGATATTCACCATTTTATCAGCGCCACCGTGCAGCGCCCAGAGCGCAAACCCTCCGGTGTAGGCGAAACAATTCAAGACATTTTTCCCGTCGGAAAATTCTGTCACCGCCATTCGATTTTCCCTCTGATCAAGATACAAGCCTGTCTTATGGCCGTTTTTGATATCCACTAAAATTCGAAGCTCAGCTTCCTCAATTTCTACCAGCTCCGGCGGTTCCTCTCCCCACAGCGTGCCAGACATCGGCGGCAGACCTTCCTTGCTGCGAACGTCAACGTCAGACCGATTGAAAATTCCCTTGCATGGAACAAGCAATCGAAGCTGTTCAATAATTTCAGTCTTCCAGAATTCAGCGCCCGCTGAGAGAAATTGGCAGACAAGAAAATCTCCATATCTATCAACAATCAGTCCCGGGATGCCATCAGATTCAGAGTTGATAATTCGATAAGCTGTAATTTTTTTAGCAGAGAAGAATCCTTCCCGCATTTTTAAAGCGAGTCGTATTCTCTCATGAAAAAAATCGGTATTGATCTCCTCGGCTGGATCGAACGTCCAGATGCGTACTTGAATCTGGGAATGTGGCGAATAAGAGCCTTTGCCCAGGAGCTTACCATTCGTGGAGAATACTTCGACAGTTTCTCCAGACCGGGGATTGCTTTCAATATTTTTAATGGCTCCAGAAAATATCCAGGGATGGCGCCGGAGTACCGATTTTTCTCTGCTGGGCTTAAGAATCACTTTTCCCATAATCCTTCTTCTCCAACTTTAGGACTGTGAATTAATTAAGTTACTCATTTGACAAAGCAATCTTACCTATCTATAACAATGGATTATTTGTAAATGGGACAGTTATTTAATTCACGTCCCTTAGATGGTCAATAATTTG
>JALOPY010000260.1 GCA_025453735.1 bacterium
ATTGCGCCGGCTAACCATGGCGATTACATCGGCGGAATCATCAATGTCAAAACCAAAACCAGCGTCAAACCGACCCATCGCCTCAAAGGAAAAAACAATCCGGATACCAAGGAATTGAACTTTGGCGGGAGTTTTCCGTTGGGACAAACCGGAGTTAATTATAATTTGAATTGGGCGCACAGCGAAGAAGATATTCGTAAGGATTACGATAATACCCAGCGGCTCGCTGCCCAGCTCAGTTTCAAAAATAAATTTTTCAATGAAAAAATGGATGTGACGAATCAATTGAAATATTCGACATTATTTGAAGAGATTCGGGTTAACAAAGACGATCCGGATGCAATGGAAAGTATCAACAAAGGTTATCGCTTTATTTATGGCAATCAATTCGATTATCAAATCGACCCCATCAGCACAATCAAATCCAACTTATACATCAACTATCGCCGCGTCGATTCCTACAAGCAGACGCGGAGAATTTCGGATAACCGCGTCACATCCACGTTGCTCGAGGAGGGAACGACGATCGGGATCAAGCAATATGGTCCCTACATTTATCAATACACCACTATCGGAGATGAGGTGACGATTGGCCATGAGCTGGATTGGAGCCGGCATTTTTACACGGGTTCATATTTTCATGAGATTAAAATCGGAAATGAATTTCAATATGATGATAATTTCGGCAAGGGCAAGACGTTCGATTTGTTGAAGCCATCCAGTCCTGGCGATCGACCCCGCTCATTCGATGATGTTCCGGGAACGCTGCAGCACAGCATTTATCTCAACGATCAAATAACCGGAAGAATATGGAAAGAATTTTCGCTCAATCTGGGATTTCGTTTGGAAAGATATAACACTGCTCGGTACAATGAAATTCAATTTTTCAAATCAAAGAACGGCGCGTTTCTCAACCCGCGTATCAATTTCGCATATTTTCTTGGCAAAGATAGCCAGTTACGGATCGGGTATGGAAAGTCATCGAAATCGCCCTCGCTGAATTCGATTTATTCTGAGCCATTTTATCTCGACGTGCAGGATATCGTTCCGATCTATCAGGGCAGCGATACGCTCTTGGTCCGGGATAGTCTGGTGACGACGTATATTTACGAAACCGCCAATCCCAATCTGAAAGGCTACCAGGAAGAAAAAATCGAGCTGAGTCTCGACCATCGCATCGGCGACATCGGGCTTTCGCTCACTGGATTTTATTCGCAGCGGGATCAGGAGCCGTTCAGCCAGGATCAGCCATTTCTGTATTTCAAATATTTTCGCCCCAATTGGCCCAACGCAGAGGGCGAAGCAATTGCTGAGACCTATCTTGATGTGTACAAAAAGAGCGTTAATGGCGGGTGGACAAATTTCGACGGCGCTGAATTTACCTTGAAAACCCGGCAGGTGAAAAAGTTGAACATGGATTTCATGTTCAATGCAACCTATCATCACGTGAAAAGCGGCGCAGAGGGATTAAGCTGGGGATCAGTTCGATCCGATTACATAATTCCAATTTACCAGCGAGGACGAAACTGGACCCAGAAGCTGCTGCTCACTTACCAGGTCAATTACATTTCAAAGCCGCTGGGAATCTGGATTTCATTGACCGCGCAACAGCGAGCCCATTACCAGACGAAAAGCCTCGGCTTTTCCGACTCCCTGGCTGTAGCTTATTATGATGGTGCTACTGATCAGGTTGTTCAAATTCCCGAATCTGAACGTCTTGATGCGGCATATAAAAATTATAGGCTAACGAAAAATCCAATCGACTACAAAGCGCTGGACTATCCGAGCAAATGGATCTTCAATGTCCGGGTGAGCAAATCGCTGTTCAAAGGCGCGGAAGTTTCTTTATTTGTCAATAATTTCCTGGATGACCGGGCGGTGTTTGAAGACCCCAGGCTGCCCGGCTATTATCGCACGGCGAATCCCGAAATCTTTTACGGAATTGAATTCAGCATGTTGATGGACAATCTTCTGTATCGAAGGAGCGAGAAATAATGAAACGATTGCTTTTCTTAATTCTAATATCCAGCGTTCTTCAATATTTGAATAGTTGTTCCGTGCAAAAACCGACTGAAATTGACGGAACCGTAACAGTGAAATTTGTCGTGATCGATACGTCAGGAACAATGGTGACTGATCCTGCAGCAAAAAATCAGTTTGTCCCCAATGCAAAGATCCGAATGAATACGATCGATTACTCCATTCCTCTGCAATTTGAAACCGATGAAAATGGACTTGTGGAGATTAAAAGTGAGCGAGCCGCGCGCTATCGAATATCTGCGGAAAAATCTCTGGATGTGGATTATTGGACGAGCATTGGCGAGCAGCCCAGGACTGTCATGCTGAGCGGGTCGATTGAGATCGATTTATCGCCCGCAGATGAGGGAATTGTGGACACCATAAAAGTTGGCGTGTCGTATCTTTCCTCCATTGTGATCAATGAGATTTATTACTCCTGCTGCATCGATTATCTGTATTTTTCCGATCAGTTTATCGAATTGTGCAATTCCTCAGATAGCACCCAATACCTGGATAAAATTTTGATCTGCCGTCTTGCCGATATTGTGGAATACCCTGGCTATGTCAAAGCGATCCGCTATTATCAATTCCCCGGGACCGGAAAAGATCATCCCATCGAGCCAGGGCAGTTGGTCGTGATTGCCATGGATGCGATCGACCATGTCCATGTTGGCGGCGCAAAGCACAGCATCGATCTGTCCGGTGCAGACTGGGAATTTTACAATCAACTGTCTGCGGACCTGGATAATCCGAATGTGCCGAACGTGCTCAATGCTTCATCGGTGAGCGGCGGAATTGATTTTATGATCAATCTTACGGCAGATGAAATCTGCCTGGTTCGTGTCGATGATATAGACGCGCTGCCAACGGTCGAAGAATCGTATAAGCTTATCAGTTACGAGACCATCATCGATGCTGTCGAATATTCCAGCAATGCGGATCACGTCAAAGCGCTTGTTGCCCAGCTCGATGCCGGATTAGCCGGCTATTCGATTCGCAGCTACAGCGGCAAATCCATCGAGCGGCATCACCCGGAAACCGGAGCTCCCGGCTATGACACGAATAACAGCAGTTTCGATTTTGTCAGTCTGTCCCGCCCGACGCCGGGCTGGCAGCATTCGCAGGAGGAGATTATTCCGCCTTTCAACTAATTTGCTTTTAACAATTCACAATCGACCATTCACAATCGAAAATTAATTGTCAATTGTGAATGGAGAATTGATAATTGTCAACGGAGCGTTCGATCATTCAATTCCTAGAATATTCAACTGAATTGGAGGCATGGAATGCAATGAAAATAGTACTTTTTTGGGTATTGATTCTGTGGTTGCTCAATTTATGTTTTTGCTCGATGGAAAAACCGACGGCTATCGATGGGACTATGACGCTTCACATTCTTGCGATTGATACGACCGGGACGTTGCCTTTGAATCAGCAATTATCCTATTCTCCGGTCCCGAACGCCAGGGTCAGGATGAAATGTGCGGACTACAATCAGTCACTTGAATTCGAAACCGATGAAAATGGTGAGTTGGTCGTCGAGAATCTTCTGGCGGCTCAATATGAAATCTCGATAACGAAACAGGCTCCAAATGCAAATTTAGGCGATTATATTACAACGCTGTTATCAGCTTCAAAAACGAGCGACCTGAAGCAACAGCTTTCTGGCGTTGTGGACACAATTAAGGTGATAAAACTCGTGACGTCGAATCTGGTGATCAATGAGATTTATTACGCTGGAGTAAATGCAGGCTCATGGACATATAATTTTGATCAGTTCGTTGAGCTTTATAATGCAGGGAGCACAACTCTATACCTGGATGGTTTGATTCTCGCCAGACTGGCAAATAATGCATATTATGTTTTTACTGATGATGTGGAGGTTGTCTATGCTTACCAATTTCCAGGCAAGGGAAAGCAGTTCCCAATTTTACCTCATGAAATTGTGGTTATTGCCCAGGATGCTATCGACCATAGAAAAATAGTTCCATTGAGTATTGATTTGTCATCCGCAGATTGGGAATGCTTCAATCAGTTAGGAAATGATATCGATGGTAGCAGATCGGTTGAAAATTTATCTTTTATTCCTGGCACAACAAAAAATGATTTTTATCTTCATTCTTCAACTGACATTGTTCTGTTGATAAAGAAAAATAATAATAGCGATATCAGGCAAATTGGACAAAGCCTTTTGTTTTCTGTTTCGGAAGTGATTGATGGAGTGAAGTACGGAGATCCATCAAATGAGCATAAGGTGATTCAGAAAATAATCGATTCAGGGTATTCAGGTTTCGGAATTTTGCGGGCAAGCGGAAGATCGATTGAGCGGCATCACCCGGAGACTGGCGGACCCGGCTATGACACGAATAACAGCAGTTTCGATTTTGTCAGTCTGTCCCGCCCGACGCCGGGCTGGCAGCATTCGAAGGAGGATATTATTGTACCATTTTTTTAATTGTGAATTGATAATTGATAATTGAAAATGGTTAATTTCATTGGGTCGTTCTCAATTAACAATTCTCCATTATCAATTTACAATTGAAAGAATAACGCAAGGAGAACCAGTCATTTTCGGTTCTTGGATCATGCGCAGAATTGCCTGTGCTAAATTTTAGATGGATATGAAATATCTACTTTATTGGTTTTCGATTCTCTTTGGCATTCTTGTTAACTCATGCTCATTACAAAAACCAACCGCCATCGACGCGACGTCCGCCATCAGGCTCGTAGTGATCGATACGACCGGGATTTCTCCCGTCGATTCGATGAGCGGCATTGCCCCGGTTCGCCAGGCTCGGGTGCGATTGTTCTCAACTGAATATGGCAAGCCACTGGATTTTTGGACTGATGAGCGGGGCGAAGTATCGGCTTCGGACGTGCTTGCCTCCCACTATCGTATTGCCGTGGATAAGCGCATTACCGCTGAAGAAATGTTCCAGGCTCGTCAGTTCTTCAGAGAAGGCATGTTGAAAGGCTCGCTGGAAGTCGATATTGTTGCGGCTGATTTCTCAAGGGCAGACACCATCAGGCCCGGCCAATAGCGGGCTTTATTATTCTGATCAGTTCGTCGAGCTTTATAACGCTTCTGATAACACCCAGTACCTGGATAGCCTGGTCGTGTGCCGCGCGTCCCAGACGCCGGATTACATCGGCCAGTTTTGCGAGGTCTATTATGTTTATCAATTCCCGGGCGCTGGCAAAGATTATCCGATCGAGCCGGGCGAGTTCGTCGTCGTGGCACAAGATGCGATGGATCATGTCAAAGTAGGCGGCGCATCGGGCAGCGTCGATTTGTCCCAGGCGGATTGGGAGTGCTACAATCAATTGGGCAATGATCTCGATAATCCCAATGTCCCCAATTTGATCAATATCAATCCCAACAAAAAAGTCGATTTCATGTTCGGATTGTCCGGCAATGGCGTGGTGCTCGCCAAAGTGACGGATCACAGCCAGCTTGTTTTCAATGAGAAAGGATACATTCTGCTCGATTTTTCGAATGTGCTG
>JALOPY010000261.1 GCA_025453735.1 bacterium
AGGCTCTGGCGCCAGGCTCTGCTTCATCAACGATTCCGCAATTTATGGATAATGACTTCATGCGGGGAACCAGCATGGCTGCGCCGCAAGCATCAGGAGCCGCGGCATTGCTGCTGAGCGCGGCAATTCAATCAAAGCCCAAATTGCCAATAAAAAATATCCTGATTCACCGAGCATTGAAATTTAGCGCGCATCCCATTTCTGGCTACAATTATCTTGAGCAGGGAAGCGGAGTTATCAATGTTCGTGACGCGTTCCAGCTTCTGCAAAGCTATTCAAAAAAATATCAGCGTGATTCAGTCGTCGAATACGAAATAGCCACGGAAAGCCCGGCGCTGTCAGATGGCAGCGGCTCTGCTGCCTACTGGCGGACGGGCGGCTATTTTCCACAAAAAGAGGAACGACAAACATTCACGATCCGACCTGTTTTCAGCGACACAATCGAGGCAAATGAGCAGGCAAAATTTTATCGCGCCTTCGAGCTTACTGCTTCTCACCCCTGGCTAAGCCCGGTGAAAAAAAGTGTGTATTTAAAGGGAGAAATGCCTGCTTCGGTCGAGGTCAGGTACAATCCCGATCTGCTTTCACAGCCGGGAATTTACAGCGGAAAAATTTTTGGCTATCGAAAACAATCCGGTCAGCAACTAAATAATCCAGCCGCGCTCGAATTTGAGCTATTGAATACGATCATTATTCCCTACATTTTCGACCAGAAAAATGGCTACGAGCAGGAATTTTTAAAACAAGCAATTACTCCCGGCGATGTTCGACGTTATTTTATCCAGGCGCCGGTTGGAGCGACGGCTGCGAAAATTAAAATTTCACCCTCGGCAGCGAAATTTTGCAGCGTAACTGGCTTTGTCTATGACCCGGCAGGTATCCAATATACCGTGACCGATCTGATTGCCAGCAAAGAGCAAAATACGGAAATCGAGGTAATTCCGGAAGACGCATCCGATTTCCAGCAAAGAGCAAAATACGGGAATCGAGGTAATTCCGGAAGACGCGCTCAGCCAGGGCATCTGGGAAATCGATATTTATTCCGATTTTGTGAATGAAACCGAATCCGTTTATGACCTGACAATCAGCTTTTCCAGCTTTAATATCGAGCCGGTAACCATTTCTGATTTCACCTACGAAGTGGGCAAAGAACCTCGCGGCGATTTGCAGGTGACCAATCAATTTGCAATTCCATTCTATGGTTTTGGACGAGGCAATTTGCTCGGCTACCAGCGATCGCAAAGCAAGCGCATCGTGGATCGGGACGTCTTTACGTATGATTTTACCGTGGAGCCTGATGTGAAAATGGTGGAGTTCGACATCGATTTTGACGATGACTCTTTCGTGAAATTTACTGATGTGGCGATTTCGATTTATGATTCGCGGGGAAAGGCAGTGGCGCGGGATGCAATGGATCAGGATCGAACTCGAATCGTTCTGGATCGTATTGCGGGCGAGGCATTTACTCTCGAAATAAAGGTTGCATTTGCTTATTCAAAAATGGATGCGGCGTGGCGATTTAAAATGACGGAGCGATTTTTTACTAATGAAACGATTGGCATAAAAATTTACCAGGGTTATGATCGGGTATTTAAATTGTTTCCATTCATCACTAAAAAACTGGAATTCGCGATGGACAAAAGTCCCAGAATTCCGCCGGAAGGTTTCAAGATTTTTGGAACGATCGAATTCATCGATCGAAATTTGCTGCAAAAAGTTTTTACGGTACCGGTGGAATTTTACAGATGATATTTTCTTCAACACGAAGCCACGAAGTTGGCACAAAATGCACAAAAAAAATATTAGTGTCCTTCGTGTTTCCTTCGTGCCTTCGTGTTAAAGAAATTTTCACAATCGATGCTGGATAAACCGAAGCAAGGGAAAGAATGATAATGGAAAATGTGAATAAAGTAGGAATCATGTCCGATAGCCATGACAATATGCCAGCTATCCGCGCGGCAGTGGAGCTTTTCAATGAGCGCCAAGTCGATCTTGTCATCCATGCGGGAGATTTGGTCGCGCCGTTTACTGCCAGGGAAATCAAGAAATTGAAATGTCCGTATCGAATCGTGCTGGGCAATAACGATGGCGAGGTGCTTGGCTTGTACAAAGTCTTCGATGGCAATGTCTTTCACCCGCCATTCAAAATGACGATTGGCGATAGGAAAATATTGGTGCTGCACGACGCGATGCTGTTCGATTCGCTGCAATATTTGAAATCCTATGATCTCATTATCTATGGTCACGATCACAACGCCGCAATTGAAAAATTGCCAGATGGACGCTTCATTGTCAATCCCGGCGAGTGCGGCGGCTGGCTGACTGGAAAAAGTACCATTGCAATCTGGGATATTGCACAAAACGAAGTTGAGCTGATTCAGTTACACATCTAATCCAGGCAACGACTCAGGTTCACAGTTTCAAAGCTCCCGGTTCAAGGTTTGCAAGGGCGAAAAATTTCTAACCGTGAACCTGGAACGATGAACCTGATTACCTGGGCAGTTTACAAGCAACAAATCGAACCATAGACGCACTAATAGTAAAAATTTAAACTATCGCAAAAAAGACTTGACTATTTGCTTAAAAATTGTACATTAAAATACGCGAGTTCGATATGATCTCAATAACAGGCTCCAGATTAGATTGGCTATTTGACCAATTCCGCAACAAAAAGATTATCGTGCTTGGCGATCTCATGATGGATCGGTATGTGTGGGGGACGGTCAATCGTATTTCGCCGGAAGCGCCGGTCCCCATCGTCGAGGTCACCAAAGAATTCACCCGGTTGGGGGGCGCTGCCAATGTTGCGAATAATCTTTTTTCCCTTGGGGCGACACCGATCCCAATTGGAATAATCGGAAATGATGTTGAAGGGAACCAGTTCATTGATTTGATGAAAGGCTTTCATTTTGTTACGGACTTCATCCTGAAAGATGAATCTCGCGCGACAACAGTGAAGACCCGAATCATTGCAAATGACCAGCACGTGGTCCGAGCCGATCGTGAGACTCGATCTCCAATAAGTTCCGAATTAATGAAAAAGGTCATCGCGGCAATCGAAAACAATTTATCACAAGCCGACGCCATCATCATCCAGGATTATAACAAAGGCTTATTGACCAAAGAGCTGATCGCTGCTGTTACTGATCTTGCCAGGCAAGATCAAAAGATTATAACTGTCGATCCAAAGTTTGATAATTTTTTTGAGTTTAAATTTGTCACCCTATTTAAACCGAATCGAAAAGAAACCGAAGCAGCGCTGGGAATCCGAATCGATTCTTTAGAATCAATTATAGCTGCGTGCCGAAGTTTAATAAGTCGTCTGTCGTGCCAGGCAGTTCTGATTACGTTAGGCGACCAGGGGATGTGCTTCCTGGATTCCAACGGAGAGTTTGCTCAAATACCCACAAAAGCCCGAAGCGTTCACGATGTTTCAGGCGCGGGAGATACTGTGATCAGCACATTAACATTAGCCCTTACAACCGGAATCGAAATGAAAGAAGCGATTACGTTAGCCAATTACGCAGCCGGGGTCGTTTGTGGCGAAGTTGGCGTCGTCCCGATTGAACCTTCAAAATTGCGGGAAACGATTCTTCATTTTAATTGAAATCAAATTCTCCATTGGTTCTATTACAAACGTAACCCCAGGCTTGCGCCGACAGCAAATGCCATTGTGAAAAATGCTGTCATTGAGGGTTCATTGTTTTGAAAAAGTCCGTGCACAATATATTGACATGCCTGGTCATCATCATCACGATTACCAGCGTTCCGTGCCTCAGTGACAATTACTGGCAGCAATTTGTTCACTATAAAATCCACGCAAAATTAGATACGCTCACCAATTCAATCGATGGAATTGAAAATTTAATCTACACGAACAACTCTCCGGATACCCTTTCCGAATTATATTTTCATCTCTATCCCAACGCCTTTCAGCCTGGCTCGATCATGGCGAAGGAAGTGGAAGCTGCTTCTTTTAAGCTGATTCGGACCGAAGAAGACCTGGGGTGGATGTCGATCGATTCCTTATTCATCATCAAACGCGCTATAATTTCGCAACACATAAAATGTGAAACGCATGTCGATGATACCATTCTGAAGATCAAAATCGATCCCCCTCTGCTTCCCGCGGAAGAGCTTTCGATCTGGATCAAATTCAGGACAAAAATCCACAAGGGCAATCCGCTTATCGATAAGGGAGGTTATCGCGGGAACCATTATGAAATCAGCCAGTGGTATCCCAAAATCTGCGTCTATGACCAGAACGGCTGGAATGCCATGCCTTACCACTGGCTGGGAGAATTTTATGGGGAATTTGGCGCGTTCGATGTCACCCTGGATGTGCCTGGCTCGTACATCGTTGGTGCGACCGGCCAAGTCGTTTCTGGCGATCCAGGCTGGGACACGGCACGAGCAGATTCGAGCCAGAACATTCATTTGCAGCAGGCTGGCACAACGCAGGATACCGTGAGACGAATCGTCACGTTTCATGCAGAAAATGTTCATGATTTCATGTGGGTTGCCAGCCCCAATTTTTTCTATCAATCCGGAATCTACAAAAACATTCCCATTCATATTTTATACCAGAAAAATTCTCACGAGAAATGGCATAATAATGCACTGAACGATGCAAAGCTCACGCTTGCGTGGTTAGAGGAGCTTGTCGGTGAATACCCCTATCCCGTTCTTTCTATTTGCCAGGGAATCATAAAAGGAGGAATGGAGTACCCGACCCTGGTGATTCTGGGTGAATTTGATACGATCCTGTTGCAGCATGAAATCGCACATGCCTATTTTTATGGCGCGCTGGCAAATAATGAACAAACCGAGGGATGGCTCGATGAAGGAATTACCACCTATCAGAATGAGCTATTCATCAATAAATATTTTCCCAATTACAATAATCAAGCGATAGAGCCATCACTTTCGATCCCCAATTTAGCGAGACAATTTAAGCCGATAAAGCTGAATGATCTGCTATTGAATTCACTCTATTACTATTTCTACAGCGGATTCGATAAACCGCTGAACACGTCATGTTACGAATTAAAAAATCTCTATCTTTACACCTATAATGTTTATTACAAGCCTTCGAAATTTTTTGCAATGCTCGATAACCTGGTGGGACATGAAACTTTCATTCAGATTCTGCACGATTATTATGAGCAATGTAAATTTACACATGTCAATAGCAAAAAATTTCAGGAGATCTGTGAACAGGTCGCCAAAACGGATCTGGATTGGTTTTTTAACCAATGGATTCACGCCACGAACCGAATCGATTATGCCTGCTCAGGTTATAATTCCAGGCAGCAACAAGATGGAACATGGGAAACAGATGTCGCAGTAACAAGGCTGGGTAATGGAATTTTGCCAGTAGAGATTGAAGCGATCACCAGCGCGGGCGATTCCAGTCGCATTCGTTGGGATGGAACAGCAAAGCATACTGTTATCTCGCTGCAAACGAACAGCAAAGTGAACGAGGTTTATTTAGATCCGGATGATCTGATCCTCGACCAGAATCGACTGAACAATGGCTCGCCGCGAATCAAACTTTTTTATTATCCCGAGTTTCCCAGCATGCACTATCTTCCCCGCGATGCCTATTCGTTATTTTTGTGGCATCAGGTATGGTACAATGATATCGACGGATTAGGTTTAGGTGTGAATGTTTTTGGCGGCTATTTGAATCGGTATTACGTCACACGGAATTCGATCTGGTACGGCATTAAATCACAGAAATTGCATTACAAGCTGGGACTCTCCAGTCCCTGGGAATCTATCGATCATAATTTGTGGCGCCACTTTTCGATTTTGAATATCGAGGGACGACGCGAGATCGACGCCAATTTGAGT
>JALOPY010000262.1 GCA_025453735.1 bacterium
TAATTTAACGAAAACCGAAGTCAGAAAAATTGCCGCTGCTTTGCATCTAAAAACCAAAGATAAAAAGGAAAGCCAGGAAATCTGCTTTGTGCCCGATGACAACTATCCGAGATTTTTAAAGGAAAAGCATCCTGAACTGGCAACAAAATTAGACAAAGGCGAGATAACCGATCAACAGGGAAATGTACTGGGGCATCACCAGGGATACCCATTTTACACGATCGGACAGCGCCGGGGACTTGGCGTCGCTGTTGGTAAGCCGGTTTATGTGACCGAAATTGATCCAAAAAAAAATCGCATCATTGTTCGAAACATGCCAACTGGATCGCAATCGAAAAATTAGTCGATCCGCTGCACGTCGAAGCGCAAATTCGCTACAACGACCCGGGGCGCAACGCGACAGTTTTTCCCGACCGAAATGGGGATGTGAAAGTCATTTTCGACACCTATCACCAAGCTGTTACGCCGGGTCAGTCGGTGGTGTTTTTCAGTGATGACAACGTTGTTGGCGGCGCTGTGATAGACAGCGTTATCAAATCAGAGTAAATTTTATTTTTTCGAATTCAACCAGGAAAATTCATGGAATCAAAAAAAATAACTGTCCCAATCATCAGAAGCATGAAAGCGCAGGGCGAAAAAATCGCCGCGCTCACCGCGTATGATTATCTCATGGCGCTATTTTTGGATGATGCGGGAATCGATCTAATTCTGGTCGGCGATTCCGGCGCGATGGTTTTTGCGGGCTATGAATCGACCATTCCGATCACGGTCGATGAAATGATCTACCACACCAAAGCCGCCAGCCGCGGTATCAAACGAGCGCTGCTGGTGGCAGATATGCCATTCCTTTCGTTCCAGATCAGTCCGGAAGAGGCGTTGCGCAATGCGGGCCGATTCGTGAAAGAAGGCGGCGCTGAAGCGGTGAAAGTGGAGGGCGGTGAGCCAATGGCAGAAACGGTGCGACGAATCGTCAATGCCGGAATCCCAGTGATGGGACACCTGGGATTGACGCCGCAGTCCGTCAATCACTTTGGCGGCTACAAAGTTCAAGCCAGGACCGAACCAGAAGTCGATCAACTCATTTCCGATGCCATTGCCCTGGAGCAGGCTGGCGTTTTTTCCATCGTCCTTGAAAAAATCCCCGCGACGGCTGCCAAGAAAGTGACTGAAACCGTGACGGTTCCCACCATCGGAATCGGGGCAGGTCCTTATTGCGATGGCCAAATTTTGGTGACCCACGATCTCCTGGGGCTATTTGAAAAATTCAGACCACGATTCGTTCGGGTTTATGCCGAGCTGGGCAAGGAAATTCGTGAGGCTTGCGCCCGCTATACAGAGGATGTGAAACTGGTGAAGTTTCCTGGTCGCGAAGAAAGTTATTAAACTATGGGCAATAAAATTTCAGGATAATAAAATGAAGATTATTGTCTCTGTATCTGACATGCACAAGCAGGCTGATAGATTGCGACGCGAGGGAAAAATCATCGGCTTTGTTCCCACCATGGGATATTTGCACGAGGGCCATTTGAGCCTGATCCGAGAGGCAAAAAAGCATAGCGATATTATCGTGATGAGCATTTTCGTCAATCCCACCCAATTCGGTCCTGGCGAAGATTTCAAGGATTATCCCCGCGATTTTGACCGCGATGCCATGCTCGCCGAATCTGCCGGCTGTGACATCATCTTTCACCCGAACGTCCAGGAAATTTACCCGGAAAATCATAAGACTTATGTTGAAGTCGAACAGATCACCAAAGTTTTATGCGGAGCTTCCCGCCCGACGCACTTTCGCGGGGTCACCACGATTGTCGCCAAATTATTTAACATCATCAAACCCCATGTCGCGGTGTTCGGACAAAAAGACGCCCAGCAAGCCATCGTGATCAAACGCATGGTCCAAGATTTGAACTTCGATCTGAAAATCCTGGTTGCGCCGATCATGCGGGAACCTGATGGATTGGCGATGAGCTCCCGAAATATCTATTTGACTCCCGAGCAACGAAAAGAAGCAGCAATCCTGTACCAATCGCTCATGCAAGCGAAGCAGATGATCGAACAGGGCGAGCGAAATGCCGATCAAATCAAAGCACAAATCCGCTCGATGATCGAACAACAGCCGGACGCGAAAATCGATTATATCGAAATCGTTGATACTACGAATCTCAATCCTGTGCAACAATTAGAAGGTGAGGTACTCATCGCTCTGGCTGTCAAAATTGGGAAGCCGCGGTTGATTGATAATGTTTTTGTTCGGATTTAAGAGTGTATCAATTCTGCAGAATTTTTCTTGCAATCCTTACAGCATCTCCCCATACTTCCTCTCGTGCAATTCTTTCGCCTGCTCCACCCACCGCTCTCGAACGATGCGTCCTGAGAACGAGCCGAAAGTCGCACCAAGCGCTTTGATGGCATTGGGCGTCAGGGCAGCGACTTGCTTGAACGTATAAATTACGTATAAATTCCGAAGGCGTTTAATTTTTTCTCAAGAAAGGGTCCCACTCCTAAAATTTCTTTCAGATCATCAGCATCTTCAGGGCGAGCAAATGGAATAGAGCTGGGTAACGCCGGGACCGATTCTTCTCGACATGCTTCTTCCAACTCTTTCTTGTATAATTCGAGGTTGTCGTGGCATTTCGTGAGATCGTCTTTCAGATCCCGGATTTGCAAGCGAAGATCGCCGGCTTCGGCATACGAGCGTCGCCCCCAGATCAGCCAGCCAATGAACAGTCCAAACAAAAATGCAAGGATTAACCAGAAAAGTGTTTGCCAGGCTAAGTAAATCATGATTTGTATCTCCTTTTAATTTATGTTCAAAGTCAATAGGTTATTACAGGGTAAATCTGCTCATAAAAAGGAGTACTGGAGTATTGGATTGATGTTGGATTGATGGAGGAGCGAGAGCTTGTCACTGAACGAATTATTGCGTGCTCGATTACCTCAATACTCTAAAACTCCATTGCTCCATGAAAGAAATAAAGATCATCAATAAATTTGCAACTAAAATTTCATTGCTTCAAAATCATTGCAATCGCATCTCCACGCGACGATTGCGTTGCCGCCCTTCTTCTGTATCATTATTGGCGATGGGTTTTGTTTCGCCATAAGCAGCGATAGACAGGCGTTCCGGAGCGATCTCTTTTTCAAGAAGATAAAGGCGCACGGCAATCGCCCGACTTTTGCTCAGGCGCATATTGTATTCCCTGGGTCCTGAGTTGTCAGTATGTCCTGCAATTTCGAGACTCGCCTGGGGCGACTGCTTGAGCAATTTATACGCCCGATCCAGAATTTTCCGGGATTGGCTCGATAACAGTGAGCTGGCTAATTCGAATTCGATAACATTTGAGTCAAAGAATTTTTGCAGTTCGTCTGAAGTTGGTTTCGCGACGGGCGTTGAACTAACTTGCAGCTCGTTCTGGATTTGAAGCGGAGTCAGAGATTTCGTGACTTCGGCTCCCAACCGATTTTTTATTTCTTCGGTAGGCACCTTCCCTTTTAGCGCAAAATTACCTGCTCCAATTGAAAAACCAGCTTCGTCAATTCCTTTCAATCCCCAAAACACAGCAATAGCGTCATGGAATCGCTCCGGCAATTGCACATCCGGCTTGATAGATAATTTATCAAGTACTTTTTCTTCACCCAATACAGCCGTAGCTTTTTGAATGAGTTGCTGACCGGTGCCTTCGTCGGGAACAATTCCGTCCAGAATAAATTTGCCAGACTGGAAGTAACCCTGGAGCGTGGCAAAAGTCTGAGATTTTTCAGTGGGAACAATCAATTGATTATTAATAGTCCGAATCCCCCACAATTTTTGAGCCAGCGACTCGGCTTCATCTGCGAGTTGCTGGGAGCTCACTTCGCCAGCAAGCGTTCCATCGCGACCTTCAAATGTCACGGAGACCTGACTGAATTCGGGTTGAGCTAATGCCAATTTAGCTCGATCGGTCAGGTCCTGCTCGATGGATGCGCGGCGAAAATATATCGTGAGCGCCCAAAGCATGAGCAGTCCCAACACGGCTAAAATGATTTTGAAAATTTTGGACATTGCCTCCTCCTTGTCAATCAATTTATAAAGGGATAAATTTTTTCAATTTATTTTTTCATTCCATCGGTATTTCGATTTAAAGCTTCCCAAAGGAATTTCAAGAGGATTCATTTGCCCTTAACCTGTCGTGGCTTGGCAATAATCTCCCTGATTTCCAGATCAAAATAATTATGCATGTGCGCGGCTTTCAGCACGATAGCTGTATCCGCGCCTTTGCTGGTACCTCCAATGGCAACAACTTCCCGATCGGTGGGGATCAACCCTGCATCGGCTGCCATGATAGAAATTTCCACACAAACTTTCAGCCCTTCGCCAAATTGCCGCAAGGTATAAGCGATGATTTCAGTATGGCTGATTCCTTTGAATTTATTGGAGATCGATCTGCCGATGCCACTTAGCGCATGGGAGCCGATGAAAACCTTGACACCTTTGCTTTCCAGGTCTCTTCTGGTTTCTTCGCTAAAACGTTGTTCATCGTCGCCCCAGAATCCGTAATGCTCACCAACACAGACGATGGAGACATTCGAATCTCTTAATTCTTCCCAGGTTTTTAAAGCAGTGGTGCCAGAAGTTGAAGCGACTACGACATGTTGAATACCAAGTTCCTCGATTCGTTTTTTGGCAGCATAAATAACAGCGTCAGTATTTATTGTACCAGGTGAGTCAAAGTAGGTGATCTGCTTGGTCATCATCTTGGGTAAAATTAATTAATCGCTGCTTTTTGACGACGTCGTGGATTATCCGATTTATTCAAATCATTTTTAATGTAAAAATAAAAACCAAAAGAGTCAAGTAATTTTTACACTTGCGAGTAATCGCTCTTTAATAATTGGGAGAGCTTTCCTAAACCTGAGAGGTCTAGGTAAGCTGCCCCCCTGTAGCTGAACTATTACACATGAGATTAGGAAGGTGAATTTGCTTGCTCATTTAATACTGTCAATCCTCTGCCTGACATTACCTCAACCATACTCAATTCTCATCCCAGTTAAAAATGACTTGATAATGACCTCTTATTTTATTATATTTTGGCTAACAAAAGTGAAACGAAAAACTTACCATTAGGCTATTTGCTGTTTATGATATTAAACCAGGAGCAATTTCATGGCTTTACCACAATTAAAAAAGGACACTAAATTCACTTATGGCGATTATGCAAATTGGCCAGAAGATGAGCGATGGGAGCTCATCGAAGGCTATGCTTATAATATGTCGCCTGCTCCATCGAGAAGGCATCAACAAATTTCCCGAGATTTGGCAGTACCAATCGCCAATTTTTTAACGGATAAATCCTGTGAAGTCTATTTCGCTCCTTTCGATGTTCGCTTGCCCGAAGCTGATGAACCAGATGAAAATATTGAAACAGTTGTTCAACCTGATATGGTTGTCGTATGTGATAAAAGTAAATTGGACGAAAAAGGCTGCCGTGGCGCTCCTGATTTGATTATTGAAATTTTATCACCCTTCACTGCTCCAAAAGATATGAAGATCAAGCTGTCGCTTTATGAAAAACATGGCGTAACAGAATATTGGGTCGTACACCCGATAGACAATATCGTTATGGTTTTCAAACTCGGTAAAAACAAAAAATATGGCAAGCCTGAAGTCTATACCGAAGAAGATAAAATTAAAACTGCGATTTTAGAGGGGCTGAAAATTGAGCTAGATAAAGTGTTTCAGGAATAAAATGGCAGCGGTGAGTTTCACTAACTAAGAAGCATGGTGGTAATGCCCTTCGCCATCTAAAAGATACATTCCTCTTAGTTATCAATTGAAAATTCTCCATTCACCATTGACTATTATTTTTTTTCTTTTTAATTGCTTTTGAACTCCTCGAAAATCGACCTCGCTTCTTTATATCTTTTGTTTTTAATATCTTCTTCAGCAAGGATGAGAAGCTTTAGCAGACCAAATGCAGCCATGATTTTTTCATACTCCTTAGCATCCATGACAACCGCCTCTGCTTTACCATTAACTGTAAGAATCACAGGCCGCCTGGTTTCATGGATTTGCTCCAGGATAGAATTCGTTTTCCGTTTTAAATCTGTAATTGACCGAATGTCTTCTGTTATGCTTAACGCCATTTTTATCACCACATCATTTTTAAAGTTCACATATAATTTAGTGCTTTTATAATACAACATTAAATGCTAAAAATCAAGTGTTGAATTTTATTTTAGCTCCTTAATCACAATATCCCGAAACTCCACCTGCGATCCATGCCCCAAAAATCCGATATGTCCCTTCTCCCGTTTTAAACCAGGATGATCTTTTCCATCCATTGGTTTTTCGATTTCATCCAGTTTGACATCAACAATTTTCTCGCCATTCAAATTGACTTTGATTTGTCGCCCCCTGGCAATCACCTCTTGAAAATTCCATTCCCCAACTGGCTTCTGAAAACCTCGTTTTGATGGAACCACACCGTAAATCGAGCCATGATATTGATAGGGCTTCAAATCTTTATGCTGTTCGGCAGAATCGTCCAGAATCTGCAGCTCCATACCAACGTAAGCGGCATCGCCTTCCAGCGGAGCACGGATACCGAGACCGTTGTTGGCACCTGGCGTGAGTTTGAATTCAAATCGAAAAATGAAATCACTGAATTCCTCTTTGGTGAATAAGTTTCCACCGCCGTGTTCGGCACAGACGATTTTCTCATCCTCAATAAGATAACCATCAGTAGTACCGGTCCAGCCTTCAAAATTTTTGCCATTGAAAAGCGAACGCCAATCGCTTTTGCGAGGGATTTCTTTGATGTAAATATTTCGAAAAAAGAGCGGCGTTTTGTGTGCTTGCAGCTCGATTTGTCCAGTTGGATAGATGGGTTTGTGGCGTTCCCAATAGTTCTCCATCACGACATTATCGACAACCAGCTCGCCATTTAAATAAACCGTCACTCGCTCATCGATCATTTTGATCCGAAAAGTGTTCCATTCGCCAATCGGTTTATCAGCGCACTTGAGCGGCTTGCTGGGATGCTTTTGATTGTTGTACAATCCGCCCGAACCTTCTGGTCCCTTGGCAGGATCCCAGATTTGAACTTGCGGACAACCCCGCAAATAAATTCCGCTGTCGCCGTCTTTATTGATCTTCCAATCGACGAGCATCTCAAAATCACCATAATCCTTAGTCGTACAAATGTGATGAAATCCCTCGCCATCAAAAATGAGCATTCCATCTTCAACCTTCCAGTGGGAACGCATGACGGAATCGGCAGTGGCTTGTTCTTTTGCCAACTCATCTGGCGACATCTGGCTGCGTTTCACAGGATCGCCGACCAGTCCTTTCCAGCCAGCCAGGTCTTTGCCGTTGAAGAGTGTGACAAAGCCTTTTGGAGGTGATTGGGTAATTG
>JALOPY010000263.1 GCA_025453735.1 bacterium
ATGCTCTACGCGCCATGCTCCATGCGCTATGCTCCATGCTCTTTGCCAACTCTGCCATTCATGAACAGAGAAAGCGCAGAAGAAAAAAATCCACCTTGACAAAGTCAATTTTTTTGCTTACATTCCCATCCAAAATTATCAATCATGATATAACCAAGAGGATAAAAAATGAGCAGCACATTCGACGACACCAAAATTACCGCATTCCAGCCGAAGCAGGAAAAAGACCCGGAGAGCAAAGAGACGCTTGACAAAATGGTTTTCAAAGGCGAAGCCAAACTCAATAACACCCTGCAAATTACTGACCTATTTGCCGGCTTCCGCAAACGATTGATCAAAGTCAAATTTTCCGCGTATGACCAGTATGAAAATGATATTGCATTTGAAAATGTGAGCATCGAAGATTTTACAGTGAAAAATCGCATGGAGCGAGTGGGTCAGGGCAAAGACGCTGAGCGGATTCCAGTCGAACATGTCTTTTTCACCATGGCGGTCAAAATGGATGTGGAAGGCAATTTTCTGAAAGAGATGTTCTCCATCTTCCAGCGAACTGTGAGGATGGATATAGAGTTTATTAGCTGATTTGGGGTTGGTTGAGTCGTTAAGTGAGTTAAGTGGGCAAGTAAGGAAATTGGGTAATAGGCTAATAATTAATTGTTACCGAATCAACCACTTAACCACTTAACGCATAACCTAACAACGCAATTATGCTTACCTCAATTCCCTCATTACCCCAATTATCTATCAATTAACTGCCGAATACCCAATATCTAATACCCAATATCCAAATCATTCCCCGCCACAATCGCAGCGATCCTCTCTTTAATTTTCTCCGTCGCTTCCATCGCTGAATTGATGATATAGCACGGCGCTGCTTTTAATAACTGCTGGAAATAGCGTTTCTGCAGATCCATTCGATCCATCGAACGAATCAACAAATGTGGATTAAAGAACGGCACGCTTTGCATTCCGCCGTAACTGCTTTGCGCTCTCCCCTCTTCCAATACTTTAAGCGCTTCCTCAGAATTCAATTTTTGAATTGCTGGTGAAATCGGATCTTTCCGGAACAGGAGCACCCATTTCACATGAGTTCGTTTCACATGCTTTTCAGACCCTCCCAGCCAGTACGGATCGAGCATGGCAACAGAAACTTTGGAAGCCGAGTAACAGTACGGCGCGCCCCGATCCAGTCGGCAATTGTCCTCACGCTTGCACTTCTCATTGGTGCACTCATCTTTCGAGGTCACCACATTTTCACATTTGCTCATATCGAACAATGGCACCAATTGCGGAAATCGTTCGACGAAGTCGGTATTGAAACTGAATTTGCGTTCCACTGTATCCGCCAGCGCATCATTGCCGATGTAGCGAACCATGACGAAATCGTTGGAATGCAGCTTCACATTGGGCTGCTTCAATAATTCCGCAAACTGTTCCATCTTGCCAGTTCCCGGAGGACCGATCAGCAGCATCCCTTTGCCGCTAATATCCACCGACTGAGCCCGAATGCTGTGCAGATTGTGCAGTCGCTCGGTAATGTCGGCAATCATGCCCAATGCCAGACTGCGCAATTGCGGATAGAAAGCCGATTTGAAATAAAAGGCAGTTCGGGATTCAGGATTATAAAAGGCTCGCGGCTCCCGCCCTGTAATCCAGTTCACCGCATAAATAATGGCATGCGGCTCCAGATCGGTTTCCAACTGGGCGGGATAAAAATTTTCCACCCAGAAATCGTGCAGGTGCGGACTATTGGTGCGCAACTGAATCACGATGCCTGCGATATTGACGTTCCACTCATAGTAGCCTTCGAATGTCATGAAAGCTTCGGACTCTGCCATCAGCGCGTTGCGCATCTCCAGGCTGATATTGGGCTCGACCTCGACAAAGGTCTTGCGCTTGGTCACAGTATTATTGAGCGGCTTCTTTGCGGTCTTTTTGATCGGCACCAGCTTCGCCATCGCCTCGGTAATCCGATCCATTGCCTTTTCGATATTTTCAATTGAATTAGAATACGAAAAACGAATGAACTTATCATCGCCAAACGCATCGCCAGGAACGAGCGCAACTTTTGCCTGCTTCAATAGATAATACGCCAGTCCGTTGGAATTCCGAATCTGACTGCCTTCGTGGGCGTAATCATAGTACGCTGAAAAATTTGGAAACAGGTAAAAAGCGCCCTGGGATTTGTAGCACGAGACCTTCGGAATCTGACTCAGCCGATGATGCATGTAATTGCGCCGGCGCTGAAATTCCGAAACCATCTTGTTGATCTCATTTTGCGGCCCGCTGAACGCTTCGACACAGGCTTTTTGCGAAATGCTGCACGCATTGGAGGTGCTGTGGCTTTGAACTTTATCCATCGCAGCAATAATATCTTTCGATCCCGCGGCAAAGCCGATTCGCCAGCCGGTCATGGCATACGCTTTCGATGCCCCATTAATGAGCACTGTATTTTTTCGGATTTTCTCACCCAGCGCAGCCATACTAAAATAGCGAAAACCATCATAAACCAATTTATCATAAATCTCATCCGAGATGATTAACAGCCCTTCATCGATGGCAATATCGGCCAGCTCTTCCAGCTCTTCCCTGGAATAAACCGTTCCGGTCGGATTGCAGGGATTGTTGAGGATCAACGCTTTGGTTCGGGAATTGATCGCCCGGCTCAAATCTTTCGGCGTCAATTTGAAACCGTTTTCCTCCCGGGTGGGAACAATGACTGGCGTGCCTTTTGCCAGGTTGACGATTTCCGGATACGACACCCAATACGGCGCAGGAATGATCGCCTCATCGCCAGGATTGAAGATCGCCATGGCTAAATTGTACAGGCTATTCTTTCCGCCGCTGGAAACAATGATCTCATCTTTTTCATACATCACGCCGTGATCATTATGAATCCGCTTGATGATCGCCTCTTTCAAAGCCGGCATTCCGGCATTGGCTGTGTATTTGGTAAAATCTTTATCAATCGCATTCTTACCCGCTTCTTTCACATTATCCGGCGTGGCAAAATCAGGCTCGCCAACGCTCAAATCAATCACATCGATCCCCTCCGCTCGCATGGCCTGGGCTTTCGCATTTATTCGTAACGTGGGAGAATATGCAATTTCATGTATTCGATCTGCTAACATTTTTTCGTCTTCTTATTTTCTCTGATGATTTTTCTTAATAGAACGCGGATGACGCTGATCACGCGGATTTGCACGGATTTTTTTAAAGCCATGACTGGTTAATCTTTTATTGTATTTCGATTCAAGCGAAACTCTGTACTCAAGAAATTTCGTTGTCAGGCTCTTAAATTAAATCCGCGATGATCAGCCCAATCCGCGTCATCCGCGTTCTATGACCATTTAATTTTTCGATGATTTATTTTCAGACTTTTGTCCTGGTAATTTTTCTAATAATTTTTTCAAATCCACTCCACTCAGCGATTCCACCACTGTTGGGAGTTGGGCCAGAACTTGAGCGACCTGTTCGGTCAATTTAGAAATCCCAACTGATCCATCGCTCCCTCCTACCATCACAATCTTGTCGATTCGGGACAAAGGCTCTGATACCGCTCGAGCTAACTCCGGCAATGCATCGATGACCATCTTGTAAACCGCGGCTTCGTTGTAATCCTTCCACGATTCAGCTTTTTGTTTCATGGCTTCGGCTTCAGCCGCGCCCTTGGCTTTGATCAATTCCGCTTCAGCCATGCCTTCTAATTTTTGTGCTTCGACTTTAGCTTTCGCCTCTGCCTCGATGCGGAAACTTTCAGCCTCGGCTTCTGCCTGTGATTGGTATTTCTTCGCATCCGCGGCTTTCTTGATCGAGGAATCTAACTCTTTTTCTTTACGCAAAATTTCCAACTCTTCTATTTTAATGGCTTGCTGCTTCTCGATCAATTTCACCTGGGACTCTTCTTTTTTGATTTGCTGTGACAGTCGAAATTTCTCCAGATCATACGAAAAATCTGCTACGGCACGCTTTTGATTAATATCTGCCTGGAACTGTGCCCGCTGTGATTCAAAATCACGATTGGCTCTGGCGATCTCGACTTCGGCTTTCAACTTGGCAATATCGCCGTCTTTGCGAGCCTGGGCCGCTTTGATCGACGCTTCTTTATCCGTCTCAGCCTGGGCAATCGCGGCATTCATTTTCACCTGCGCGATCTGCGGCTGTCCCAGCGCTGCCAGATAGCCCTGGGTATCGCTAATATCCTTCAATGCAAATGAAAGAATCTCCAATCCCATCCGAGCAAAATCCTTCTGCGAGTTCTGAATCACTTTGGCAGAAAACTGCTCTCGATTTTGATAAACTTCCTCGACAGTCATAGCGCCAAGCACAGCTCGCATGTAGCCTTCGAGCACACTATACGAAACATCTTTGATTCCCTGTCCGCCGCTGCTTAAAAACTGCTCTGCCGCCTGTCTAACCGAGTTTTCTTCACTGCTGATTTTCACCTGGGCCGTCGCCTCGGCAATGATATGCACGCCCTGGGAGGTCAGCACTTCCGGGGTCTTGATATTGAGTGTGTAAATCTCCAACGGCAGCACCTGCACCTGTTCGATAAACGGCTTTACAAACGTGCCGCCGCCGACGCTCATCCGATAACCAATTTTCCTGACCGTCCCATCAGGATCCGTGACTTTTCTCATCCGTCCCCCTGAAATGATCAACACTTCATTGGGACCAACCTTTCGATACTGTTTCGCCAAAGCAATAATAAAAAGAGCTGCTAAGACAACCACTACGCCGATAATAATCAGCAAATTCACCGTTGATAACATTGCATCCTCCTTGATACTCCAAATTGAGCCTATCTCTAGAAATTTGATTTTGATTTTAAATAAAAAAAGAAGGCTGAATATAGAGAAATTTATGTTATTTTGCAATAGATTTTTTGACTATTTCTGACAAATTAATGTGACCGTCATCGGCCAGTTGGCGGTCAAAGCCTTCGCATTTTTTGCTTTTTTTAAAGCTTGATCAAGAATATATCGATTTTTTTAAAACAAAATGTTATAATC
>JALOPY010000264.1 GCA_025453735.1 bacterium
GCATGACTCGGACCGGAAAACGTGACGATGTTATCATCATTCGCCCAATGAACCGTTTGCTTCAGCACCTCCGACATTCGGAGTAACGTATCGTTCTCAACTCCTTTTGCCACATTGACGAGAACCGGCGGATTTTCAAAAGAAACTTTATCGAGCCTCTCCCCTACCGATCGAACCACATGCGACGGCACAGCGACTACGATGACGTCTTTTGTTTGACAAACCGCTTCAAAATCATTTTCCACTCGAATCGCAGCCGGGATCATAATTCCTGGCAGAAATTCTTTGGCATCCCGCGTCTGGCGCAATTGATTTGCCGCCTCGGGACGAAATTCCCAGAGCGTCACCGAATGACCATTTTTTTCGAGAACCAGGCTCAGCGCGATTCCCCAACTGCCGGCGCCCAGTACCGTGACATTATATTGATTTTGGTTAGGATTCAAATGATCTCTCCTATTACGACTGGTTCTTGATTTGGTCTGTTTAAAATTTCAATCGATTTATCGACAAAATTTTTATCGACAACAAAGATGAATCCAATTCCCATGTTGAACACTCGTCGCATTTCCTGATCAGAAACCTTGCCGATCTGTTTTATCAGATGAAAAATTTCCAGGGGATCCCAGCTATCCCAATCAATACTCAAGCGCAAATCATCATGCAGCACGCGCCTGGTATTTCCTTCAATTCCACCGCCAGTAATGTGGGACGTGCCATGCAGAAATGCGCAATCCTTCAATGCCAGGATGGGCTGTTGATAGCATCGATGAACTCGAAGCAGCTCTTCTCCCAGGGTGGCGCCCAACTCCTCGATATAGTCATCGACGGAAAAATGATTCATTTCAAAAAATATCTTTCGAGCCAGCGAATAGCCATTGGTGTGCAATCCATTCGATGGCAAACCAATGAGCACGTCTCCCCGTTTTATTTTTGAGCCATCGATAATATTTGGCGCATCAACAATCCCGATGATCGTTCCGGAAATATCATATTCTCCCTGCTGATAAAAATCTGGCATTTCAGCAGTTTCACCGCCAATCAATGCGCAATTCGCATTTTTGCAGCCTCGAGCCATCCCCGCCACAATTTGTTCCACGATTGCCGGCTCTAATTTCGACAGTGCCAGATAATCAAGAAAAAATAACGGCTCAGCCCCAGATGTCATAATATCGTTTACGCAATGATTGACCAGGTCTTCACCGACCGTATCGTGAATTCCGGTCATGAACGCGATCTTCAATTTAGTTCCCACGCCATCGACGCTGGAAACCAGCACCGGCTCTTTCATTCCGGAGCAGTTCATTCGAAAAAATGCGCCAAACAATCCAATATCCCGCAGCACATTTTCATTGAACGTGCTTTTCGCTAATTTCGAGATTGCTTTTACGCTTGCATTTCCAGCATCGATATCCACTCCAGCATCTTTATAAGTCATGTTTTTGTTCAATCACGTTTTCCTTTTTCGATTTTTTTAAAAGCTTTCGAAATTCTTTCATATATACTTTTCGCAATCGGGCAAAGAAATCGATGGCCATCATATCTTTGTAATCGGGATAGGTCCATTCATTAAAATGAAATTTTTCCCTGCGATAGCGAAGATGGACATCGCCATAAATCCCTTTTCCGAGGTACATGCGATGATCGAAATTTTTGGTCGTCGCCAGAACGACATTCGCTCCGGTCAAATATCCAGGATCGATATTCACCTGTCGTCTGCCGTTGCTGAGAAATGCTGCCTCGATTTCATTCGTCAGCAATTTCATATCGGGCAGCGCTTCAGGTCGAATCAGCTTCTCAAAACCTAAAAATTGTTTCTTGAGATTCAGCCCCATCTCATCGGCATAATATTCAGTAAAGTTGAAATCAAAGATTTTCGAGATAATCTGGATTGCCCCAAACTTCTCAATCAAAGCCGTTTTTGTTACATCAAAGATGCCTTCATCATTAAACGTAACCGCAGCAAATAGCTTGACATCGAGCGCAATTCTCGGTTGCCCCATCTAACTTTACCAGATTTTTTTTGACAGTCATAAGATAAGCCAAATTTAACGCTTATCAATACTGACAATAATTTAGAAATATATTTCTAAATGTCAAGAAAAAAATCATTTGATTTGTAAAACCTCAGTCTCAGATGTATAAACCTGGTTTCTGGCAGAAACCAGGTTTATTTTCTTCCTGCAAGTGAGCTTTGAATTTGATTTGTATGACCTCATTTACGAATGTGCAAAAAATTGGCACTGATTGGGCACTCGCAGTGACCGGTCAGTCAGCGATACGTGCGAAATGCTCTCGCTGAAAAAAAATCAGTTGACATTTATCTTGCAATGGTTTATATTCTCAAGTTTAAAAAAATTCTTTAAGTCTAAATTCTGATCTCTCGAGGATCTGCATTAGCAAATTTATTAGGAGACCTTAATGAACTTTCTTGGACTGCAATTGTGGGATTGGATTCTGATTATCGCCTACTTTCTTATGATGATATTGGTTGGCAATTGGACGCGACGCCGGATAAAAAATACCAAAGATTTTTATCAAGGTGGGCGAAGCTTTGGCAAATTTCTCACGACAGCGATGCATTTTGGCACCATTACCAGCGGGGACCAGGCAGCAGGAGTAGCCCGGGAAATTTATCGCCAGGGGCTCTCGGGGATGTGGTTTCAAAATTTACCATTGTTGTTCACGCCGTTCTACTGGTTTGTTTCTGTTTTGCAGCGACGCGCTCGATATATGGGTCCCGGGGATATTTATCTTCATCGTTTTGAAAGCAAATTTTTAGCCGGACTTTTTGCCTCTTACATTTTGCTCAATGCTGTGTATGGCGGCTCGATTGGTTATCTGCTCACCGGAAAAACCATGCAGGCGATGATGGTCAAGCCTCCCAGCAAATGCACCGCAGCAGAGCTGCAGAGCGTCGCTGAATTCAATGAGCTGCAAGACTTGCAACAGAAGCAGAGTTTCGAGCAGTTATCAGTCACCGATAAAGATCGTATCGATGTGTTGATCGAAAAGCAGAAACGGGGTGAGCTTCATGCGTATATTTCATATCTGAATTTAAATTGGTTCTATATCTTTTATGCATTTATGATTGCTTCTTATACGATACTGGGAGGACTCTTTGCCGCGGTTTTGAACGACGTCATCCAGAGCCTCTTGATTCTGATTCTCTCATTCATGCTAATTCCAATCGGATTAAAACAATTGGGTGGTTTCTCTGGCTTGCATGAAAAAGTTCCTGATTATATGTTTGAAATTTTCGGATCGGCTGTCACCAGTGAATATACCTGGTATTTTGTGGCGACGTTTGCACTGCTCAACCTGATCATTCTCCCGCCGCGAAATTTCACTTATGGCGGCTCGCCCAAAGATGATTTTTCTGCCCGGATCGGAATGGTGACCGGCGCGATCATCAAACGTTTCGCTATGATTGGCTGGGCATTGACCGGGCTAATTGCGGTAGGCTTGTACCAGGGACAATTGTCCGATCCAACCAATATCTGGGGTCACATGACCAAAAATCTTTTGGGAGCTGGCTTTGTTGGATTGATGATTGCAGCGATCATGGCTGCCAACATGTCAACAATTAGCGCGACAAGCCTGGAGTGGTCTGCGGCATTCACCAAAAACATTTTCCTGCCTTTGGCACCGAAAGCTTCAGAAAAATTACAGATCGTTGTTGGGCGGATTGTTATTTTCGTAATCATGGGTTCGACGATCCTCTTTGCTCGCATGGTTGACGATATTTTTGTGGTGTTTAAATATGTACTTTCTGTCGGAACGATTATTGGGCCTGCGCTCTGGCTGGTGTATTTCTGGCGCCGGCTGTCCACCAAAGCGGTAGTTGCACAAATGTTGATCTCCATCTTTTTCGTTGTCATTCTGCCCAATGTCATACCCAACATCAATAATAATCGGGAAAATCCTCGATTGACCGTTCAGACTGTTCAGCGTGAAGAGCTTATTGAGGTCAAAGCGGTCACAGAAGATGTCCAGGCGGGACGGGCTGACCACGTGGGACAGCTTATTGAAAAACGAAAAATCTATGCGCCAACCGGAATTTTCTATGAGATCGTAGCGCGAAAGAATCCTGATGATCCGAATTCTCCATTGGAGGGCAAGGGAATTTTTCGCATGCAATTATATCTCATATCGTTGATGGGATTCGATCTGACGCATTTGACCAAAGCTAAATTGGCGACATTTTCCAATATATTCGATATCATCTTTCCATTTCTGATTCTCATCTTTTTCAGCCTGGTGACGAGGCGAAACTCAGAAAAAGTGCTACGTGAGTTTTATGCCTGCATCCACACGCCCGCGATTGCCGATCAGGAAGAAGATGCCCGTCGGGTCCAGCAGGCGATCGATAATCCTGAAATCGTTGAGAAGAACAAGCTATTTCCTGGAACGAATTGGGAATTCTGGAAACCAACGAAGCAGGACATCTGGGGCTTTGTTATTTGCTGGCTCCTGGTGGGATTCATTATCTGGCTTTACACGGTGATTATGAAAATCGGAACATGATCTTGATTTTAGAATTTAAATTTTAGAATTTGGAATTCAGGTAAATCGTATTCTATGGTGAACTGACCGGTCGCTGATCTATATAATCGATTTTTAAAATTTAAAAATCAAGCGACCGGTCAATAGCTTTCACTCCCTGTAACTGAATTTTTGCAGTGCTCAAAATTTTTTCTTGACTTTAACTGAAATTTTGTTAAATTATGACCATCGCCGGGGTGGTGAAATTGGTAGACGCACTGGATTCAAAATCCAGCGTTCGCAAGGACATGCGGGTTCGATTCCCGCCCCCGGCACAAAAGCAAAAAGCTGGTGAAGTATTGTATTCACCAGCTTTTTTAATTCATGGAGAAAAGGGATTTGATTCAAGCTCATCGTCTATTAGGAAATATTTCCGGTCAGTTCATTGTTTCTATCTCTTGTTAATTATCTTTATTTTTTAGCACTATCCGCCCTAATGCGTAGTATT
>JALOPY010000265.1 GCA_025453735.1 bacterium
GCATCTCTTTTGTTAAGTTTTGCCATTTCTTCCTTCCTTCAAAAATATTACTGCATTTATTTTTTTAACCAGTCTTCTACAGCCCGATTGAGCTGTCCCAGCATTTCAATCATCAATTGATGTACGTCTTCGGGAATTTGACTGATGATTTCTTCATGGATTTTGATATGTTTTAAAACTAATTCAGCCGCTAATTTTTCGCCCTTCGGCGTTAGTGATAAATTGAAAATTCGCCGGTCAGTTTCAGGGGTGATTCTCCGCACCAATTTTTTCGCGACCAGGCCATCGACAATTCGGGTAACCCGACTGCTGGTGATGGACAGCTCCTGGGCCAATTGATTGACCGTCGGATCTTTTTTATGATACAGCGATCGCAGGCAGCGAAATTCACCAATAGACACGCCATATTGTTTCGCGTGCCGAATTTCCTTTTCATTGCAATTCGAAAATAGACGAGCGGTGATCTCTGCCAGTTCAATGGAATAGGATTTATTATTTTGGTCAGCCATGATGATACTAAATATGATGATTCACAGGTTTTGTCGAAAAACGTGATTGTCATCCGCCATTTGGTGGATGACGGTCACGTGGCATGACAGTTACGTTTATTTGTTTTACACTCACAATAGTTGATACTATCAACTTTTGTTAGGGTCAAAATATAATTAAAAAAAATTAAAGTGTCAAGGGATTTTTTTAGTTGAAATTATGCTTCCAGTGTTGTATATTCAATTTGAATATTATGATGAAAATTGATGTAATGGAACGATGAAATATTCAATCTTTATTTTATTAGCCATTTTATTTTTCCCGCTGCAATGCGCCAGGCAAAGCTACCGCATTCATATCGGAGAATCGTTCTACCCCTCATCCCAGCAATTGACTAATTATGGCGGCTCAGCAATTGCCGCTGCCAGAGCTGATACGCTCATTGAATTGACCGGGATTTATTGTGATAAAAATGTTTTCCTCGACAGGTATCCAGTGATCCGAATTCATTCGAGCGCGCAAGGAAAATTATTCGCGCCTTTATCTGCCCGGCTGGATTGCCAGGATGGGAGCTTAATCAATATCAAAGGCAGAGTCGTCAACTTGCCGATCACTTATTCAATCATAAAAAAAACGCTTTATTACAATCATTTGGAACCACGAACCTATTACACGATTTCTGACAACCAAAAAATTATCGACAAAGTTAATGTTGAGTTTCAAAAAATCAGGGATGATTTGCAAAAGAAAATAACCATCGAGCAATCGAAGCTGCAATTATCCCTGCTTCCAGATTGGGACATCTGGTTCGATGAGCAGAGGAATATTTTGATCTTTCATTCGCATCAGCATGATTTGATGTATGCGGCAGACATCGAATTTATTGTCGATGCCAAAACCGGAAAAATCAAAGACGTCTTTGCGAAAGAGTGGTTCAAAGGCGAGATGTAAATTATAACTTTTTTCAAATTCAAGAGGTGAAAAGTGAGAAAAAATCTAATCATTCCGTTGTTTATCACGCTGTTTTCCGCCAGTATGTTGTTCGGGCAAGCTTCCACCAAAAAAGTGATCAAAATTGATCTTGCCGGGCAAAAGGCGGAAGTCATTAAACAATTTCATAAGTTGGGGATAGATATAGGCAAATTTGATCGAGGTTCAAATTCTGTGAACGCGCTTGTCTCAGAAGATGACATCAAAAATATATCGAGTCTCGGCTTGAAATCCCAGGTCATCATCCCCGATGCTGATGCCTTTGCCCAGCAATTGCGGCAAACCGGTTATCTGGAGTATTTTCACTCGTACGATCAGATGGTTCAGGAGATGAATGACATTGCTGCATCTCATCCTGATATTGCAAAATTAGAGGACATCGGTGATAGCTATGAAAAGACGGTCGGAAAAGGTGACAATGATATCTGGGTGATGAAAATTTCTGATAATGTCGCGGTTGAAGAAAATGAGCCGGAAATTTTTTATTTCGCGAATATTCATGCCCGGGAAATCATCACGCCGGAAATCATCATGTATTTTATGCATTATTTAATTGACAATTATGGAACTGATCCCTACGTCACCTATTTGGTGAATCATCGCCAAATCTGGTTATGTCCGACTGGCAATCCGGATGGTTTGGAAGTTGTATTTACCGGCTCAAATCCGGCGAATGGTTCCGATCCGATGTGGTGGCGCAAGACGAAACGGGATAATAATAATAACGGTGTGTTCGACTCCGATGATGGGGTGGATTTGAACCGGAATTTCGGCTACAAATGGGGTTATGATAACAGCGGATCAAGCCCCGTGCCAAGCAGCGCGATCTATCGCGGCACGGGTCCTTTTTCAGAGCCGGAAAGCCAGGCGATTCGGGACTTCGTCTCCCGGCACAATTTCATCATCACGCTATCGTTCCATAGCTATAGTCAATTATGGCTCTATCCCTGGGGCTATACTTACCAGCAATCGCCGGATCACAGCACTTTTGTAACCCTGGCGGATAGCTGCATTGCGTACAATCATTATACGCCAGAAACCGCGTCAGAATTGTATTTGGTCAATGGCGATACCGACGATTGGTTTTATGGCGAGCAAACCACAAAAAACAAAATTTTTGCCTTCACTCCGGAAGTCGGCAGCACGTCTGAAAGTGTATCCTATTCAGGTTTTTTTCCGGACACAATGTACATCGACAAACAGATACTGGAAAATCAGGGTCCCATGTTTTTCCTGGCATACGCTGCCGGCGAAGAGCCAATCATCGAGCATACTTCTTTAAAAGATACTGAAAGCCAGGGACCTTATTCTATTGTTGCGAAAATAAAGCAACCGATAGTCCTCACAGCAGCCATTCCATTAGATCTGACCACGCCAAAAGTTTTTTATAACGCGACAGGAATCGCTCCGTTTGATTCGGCACGATTGCAACCTACAGGGACTCTCGAAGAATTTTCCGCCGAAATTCCTGGACTGCCGCTTGCTGAAAAAATTTATTATTATCTATCTGGTGCTGATCAAAATGGCAGGACTGGTCTGCTGCCCAGGGGCGCGCCATTGGCAACATTTTCTTTTCAAATCGGAGCAGATAATGTGAAACCGACCATTGTGCATACTCCCCTCTCCTTTGCATCAGTTTACGCATCTGCGATTGTGATCAATGCCATTGTTACGGATAATGTCGCTATTTCATCGGTAAAACTTTTCTATCGCAAGAATGGCGGCAATCTGGATAGCTTAGATATGACGACCACCACGATTCCGAATGAATACCAGGCTATCATCGTTTCTGCGGATTTGAAAGAAGGCGATATTTATGAATATCAAATTCTGGCAATCGATAATACTCAGAATCGAAATTGCACCCAATTGCCTGGGTCGGGATTCTACCAATTTTATATCAAGAATAGCATTCTTTATGATTTCGAGCTGGAAGCTTCGTTCATACCTGTCAAGCCAGGAGATTGGCAATGGGGCACCGCAAATTCAGGACCGAATTCATCGCATTCTGGATCGAAAGTTTGGGGAACAAATTTGTCAGGAAATTATAGTGATCTGACAGAATCGATTCTGGAAACACCAGAAATTTCATTAGCTGATAGAGACTCAGCCAGGCTGGTATTCTGGCACTGGTATCTGAATGAATTCAGCGACAACACGTTCTGGGACGGCGGAAATGTAAAAATTTCAGTTGATGGGGATACCTTCAAAGTGATCGAGCCAGCCGATGGCTACGACGGAATTATTGATCCGTTTAACACTTTTTTAGGCAATGAACCCTGTTTTGGCGGTCCCGCCTCAAACGGAAATTTCTGGCATCAAGAAATATTCGATCTGTCACAATATGTGGATCATACGATCAAGATTCGATTTCATTTTGCTACTGATGAAGCTGTGAATGAACCAGGCTGGTACATCGATGATGTCGAGATTCTTTTCAAAAATACATCCGCGATTATCGAAAATCCCGTGGCGAATGGCTTGCCCGTGGAATTCGAGTTGCGCCAGAACTACCCCAATCCGTTCAATCCAACGACTGTGATCGAATATAGCCTCGCCCAATCGGGCGAAGTGACGCTGGAGATTCTTAATATATTGGGCGAAAAGATTGCCACCCTTCGAAATGAAAAACAAGCAGCAGGCAATTATTCCTTATCCTGGAACGGCAAAGACAAGCTTGGAAATGAGGTCGCCAGCGGAATCTATTTTTATCGTTTGGTCATTAATAGCAAGAATGTTAATCAATCATTTAGCAGAAAAATGGTTAAGCTGCAGTAAAGCTTTTTATTTTGAATTCCTATTTGAAGATAGCCATGAAGGCACGAAGATCTCACAAAAATTTGTCATTGTTCAATTTCTTCGTGCCTTTCTAGCTTAAATCATCACAGCTCTGCCGCTTCAATTCGAGATCACCCTGCTAACCACACTCACAACTAACCACTAACAACCAACAACTCACCACTCACCTAAATTAATTTTTAGCAACGATTGTTCCATTTTAGTCGATCAACTTGACAATGATCGTTTAATTTTGTAAATTCAGCTAAGGACGTTAGATTGAATACATTGACCATCTCTGAATTTACGACGATGGCACGGAACGATAATCTGATAATAAATTGGGTAATCCTCCTTCGGCAGATCTTTATTATAGTAGAGATCCGACAAGGGCGGAGTTATTTTATCTCACGCTCTAAAAAAATTGAAACACTCCAAATCGATTATTGTTATTAAAGACGTTCATCAAAGGAGAGCAGCGAGAAAATAATTTTGATGGTTCAACACAAAACAAAAAACCGGACAAAGCAAAATTGCATCGTGTGATTTTATGATAAATAAATGTATTGTTCAATTTCGTCTGGGGGATTTTTTATTAAAATTTATTCTAATAAATTTTATATTTTTATTTAGTTTTCAAACTGTCTCGGCGCAAAAGTCTAAAATAAAATGCAATATTCAGGAAAAGCCTGATGAAATCATCGTTAAATC
>JALOPY010000266.1 GCA_025453735.1 bacterium
CCCAATCCTTGATAGAACCCGACAGCAAATGCAACCGCGGCTTTATCAGCTATCTCCTGTTTCATGCCGATAACATAATCAACATGTTTCGCAATTGCTTTCGCTTGCAATTCTGAATAACAGGCATCTAATATCACACACTGAACTTGGTCAGAAAAACGAGCAAACAGGGCTGCAAGACCTTCCGGCTCAATGGGCTGACAAATGCCCACCTGGTCCTCAAAACACAACACGCCATCATACGTTCCATGACCGGAAAAATGAACAACCTGGGGGCTCGTATCAAGCAACGCTTGCGTCAGGTCTTCCGGTCGCAGGGACATTCGTTCCTGCAAATTGAACAAATCTCGTTCCTTTGCCATCTGCAATTTTTGTTGAATCTCCCGATGCTCTTCGCCGAGTCGGAGCCTGGTCGCGTCCATTGGATCAGCCGCCAGAAACAAGACATTGATTTTTTGAGCATCCAGCACCGGATTCGATGGAATCGAAAGTCCATTTGAACATTGATCGGAAGCGTTAATGATATGGCGCTCAATAAACATTACCGCAGCTTTTAATGCTTCAAACGATGCTTTGCTTTTCGTCTTAAGCACCGGCAGGATTCCCCGAACCGTTGCATGGATATAGATCGAAGGGTCTCTTTCAACCCGGCTGGAATAAAGAATGATGATTGTCTCTTTGCCATTGTTATTTTTATTCAACTCATCAATTTCTTCGCACAGCTTCCATCCTGCATAGGAACGCTGAGCAGTCGGAATGCTTTCATCGCTATGCCAACCCAGATCGATAATCGCCACATCAAAATGTGCATGATGAATTAATTTCTTTACATCATTATATTTGTTGGCGATAGAGACTGAAAGGTTGGCACAGCAGAGCGTATTGACAGCATGATACATCAAAATGGATTCGCTAATGAACTTTATACTCCATTCCGGATGCTGTTTTTTCAGATTCTGTTTCATCTCACGTTCACAAAATCTATTCTGACTATTATTTTTCAACACGGCTTGATCCGGAATGAGATCATCGGCAAATAAAATTTCTATTTTTTTCATTGTTGCGTAAACATTTTAAATAAAATTTTAATGAATTATTTATTCCATATATTACAGATCAATCATCCAGGATAACATCTACCTGAAGTGCATCAAGCACACTTGTCATGGAAATTGCCAAAGCATATTCTGGATAGTCACTGCCGGCAAAATGCAATCCGACAGCTTTTCGAGTATCATTTTCAAGCCACCACGAGCCAGAATCTCCCCCTGCGCTGAGCTCATCTATCTCATATACCGGTTTAATTGAAAACACATTTTCGATAATCCTATTCGGTCCATAATACTCGTTTTTAAAAGTCCCATTGATCCCTACGATGCGCCCCATTGTCACATAAGAGCGAACACCAGATTTTATAATCGTCATCCCTAATTCAGGCGTTTTGACTCCTGTAACAGTACCAATGTATTTTTGATACGCGGAGCAGGTGCGATTATGATTTAATTTTGCCACGGCTGCATCGATGTTGCAGTGCATGGCATCTTTAGCAAAATTCGCGATAATATCTGCCTCCTCACCCCCGTGCATCAAACCCGGTTGATAAATCGGCTCACCCGGCAGTATTCTTTCCGAACCAGACAACACATGCCAGTTGCTCAACACCATTTTGGAGCCGTCGATTCGTGATTTGACGATGCCGCCCAACGTGCCAAAACCCCAGCGGCTTTTGTTTGAGATACTGATCCCGCCACATAATGGATCGTGCCGTCGTATCGGAGAGCTCGGTCTCGACCAGAGATAAGGATTGAATGAGTTCCAATAATCAAGATGATATTTTGCTACCGGAACATCCGTTGGGAATCCCACATGTTCATCATCTATGACTCGCTCAGGATATAATTTTTTAAACTGCTCAAATTCTTCTCCCCGTAATTTTTTCTTGACATGCACTCTTACCGTAAGCTCTTCTTCAAGCTTAAAATTTTCCGTATCTTTAATCCGATAACCGACGTCGATATACGAGACATTTGGATCATCGAAATATTTGATCATGGCACGTTGCTGTCCGATGAAGCTTCGTTCTAACGCATTTTCATTTGGGGTGATGATTGCTGTGCTCAATATCGTTTCTCTAAAAAAAAAATTGGACTAACACTCTTTTATAACATATTTATTAGAAATTGAGATCACTGTTCCCAGCAGTGAATTTTTTCTGCTAAGAACAGTGATCCGATCACATCTTAATTCTTTTAGTGTTCCATCTTTCTGTTGCTACCTGGTATAAACCATGAAGCGAATGGGACGTTCGTGACGCATACCAGCCGGCATCCCGGGCAGAAATAAGAAAGCAGGCTCGGTATCAGGATCATACACCCAACTCGCAAACGCCGCCATTGGTAATTTGCCCGGTCCGGTGACGTCGCAGGTCACGTTCATCTCATAAATGTCAGGATGTCCCTCTCCTGATGGACTGCTTGGCGTGAAAGCGATAACATGAATATCAATGAATGAGCTCGGAAACGGAGTAAACGTGCCCGTTATCTGTGGAAATATGACATTGCTCACCGTAGTGATGTTCATCAATTCAAAATTTAGCGTATAGGGCTGGCCTCCCATGAGTGTGGCTGGCGGAACACCCACTGGTCCGGCAGCGGGATTTCTCCACAAAGCAACAATCATGACTGCCAATTCATCATCAGCAATAATTTTGCTTGGCTTGTAAGGACCCAGCACCGCATTGGGGAATTGAAACGGACCGGCGACCAGCACATCCCACCACGGAAAATTAACGTGCGTTATCGGCTCACCCCATTCCAAACCAGGCTGTTCTGTCCTTCGGATCTGCTGAATCTTTTTGCCCCATGCTAAGGTTCGATCATTGAGGCTGGTTACCCATTCACTCTTGATTGCTTCAACCTTGAGCTTGATCTCTTCGGGTAACTCAACAAATTTTCCTTTTTGTGACATCGCGTGTCTCCTTTTTGATTTGGATTTAATAGTTGAAAAGATTGATTAATTTGAGAAGCCTTCTTTTGCTTCCATGTTAAAAGACAAAAAGTAGTTTAAAAATTCCCGTCTTTTGCAGCTCAAAATTATTTTTTTTTTGATGAAGCGTTAATTTTAAGTTCTGCGGGACAGTATTTATACTGAGCTCTGTTGAATCAAAAATTTCCCTTGACTTTACTCTCTTTTTTTACCATATTTTAGCATAAAAAAAAATCATCAAAGAAGCGATCTTTTCGATATGAAACCAGCAGAACCGATTCCGGTAAAGTTTTTCTGCGGCGTGCTTTATTCGGACCAGAATTTATTGCAGAAGTCCCAGGCGCTGCTCCAGCAACACTATGGGGAGATCGATTACCAGAGTGAACCATTTGAATTTGCGATTTCCGAATACTATCGTCCTGAAATGGGCTGGCCCATCTATCGCATCTTCTGGTCATTCGCCAGGCTTATCAATCCGAAAGAAATTGCCCGAATAAAAATTGAGTGCAATGATACTGAAAATCAGCTTGCTGTCGAAAATAATCGGAAAGTGAATATCGACTGTGGCTATATTGATTATGACAAAGTGGTCTTAGCATCGGCAAAATATAATGGTCAAAAAGTCTATCTGGATTTTGGAATTTACGCAGATTTAACGCTTCATTATGAAAAAGGATATTTTCATCCCTATCCCTGGACTTTTCCAGATTTTAAAAGTGGGCTCTATAATAAACCGTTGTTGAGAATTCGAGAAAATTATAAATTGCAGTTGAAAAAAAGTGAGCGATAAACACGGACAATACCAGATCATCGCGACGCTTGGTCCGGCAGCGAAGAATATGGTGCGTGAGCTGATTCATGCTGGCGCAACTGGATTTCGTCTGAACTGCTCGCATCTCACATTGGAAGAACTGTCTCGCTGGCTCATCGAACTGGAGCAAGCGTTTCAGAAACGTGGCAATGCCATGCCCGTCTGGCTGGATGTACAGGGATCAAAGCTGAGAATTGGCAGGCTCACGCAAGTGATGATTCTGCAGCGGGGAGATCGCCTGACGTTCCGCAACAGCTATAGCCAAGCAGCCCGCGAAATTCCCCTGCCTCATGCTTCCGTATTCCAGATGATTCGTCCCGAAGATAATATTTTGCTGGATGATGGAAAAATTAATTTAAAAGTCCGCAGCGTCTATAACGGAACATTCGATGTTGAAGTCATCAATTTTGGTGAATTGAGCTCGTTCAAAGGATTCGTGCTGAAAAACAATGATACTGAATTAGCACAGGTCTCCCCACGCGACCAACAACTTATTGAACAGACTCGCCACTGGAAATTTGTCGGTTACGCCATTTCGTACCTTCAATCTGTCAAGGAATTTCAACTGTTTCGCGATGTCGCGAAGGGGCGGCCGCTCGTGGCGAAAATCGAACGCCAAAAGGTCTTTACACAATTGCGTGAAATTGCCGAGGCAGCCGATCTGACATGGCTCTGTCGCGGCGATCTGGGGACCGACGGCTCCATCTATCAATTATTTCAATATGAAAAAAAATTTATTGATCACATGACCTTCATGACCAAGCCTTCGCTTATCGCCGGACAGGTGCTGGAAAATATGGTGCTCAATAATTACCCATCACGATCTGAAATTGCGCATCTTGGTTTTCTGATCGAAAATGGATTCTCGGGAATCGTTCTCTCTGATGAGACGGCGATTGGAAATTACCCGATTGAAGCGGTTGAGTTTTGCAGAAATTATTTTGACTATATTCGAAAATAGCGTCCGGTGGGGTGCAAATCCTAAAAGCTGGTAATGCGACATCGATATTTCCAATTAACACCATAATAAATTATGGTGTTAGTTCAAATCGTATTAAGACCAACACCATGATTTATCATGGTGTTGGTGAGTAACCAATAAACTCTGTAAACCGTTTTAACGGTGTTTACCAACTTTTGGGAATTGCTTCCATATTGAGTTTTCAAAAAA
>JALOPY010000267.1 GCA_025453735.1 bacterium
GCTGGCGGCCATGACGATATTGAATTCCCAGATGATTTTCATCATATAAAAAACATTATCGAACTGGCTGGCAATGAGCACACCGCCGATCACCACAAAAATTCCGATGATTCGCCCGATGTGAACATATTTTTTCTCAGAGAGATTTGGGAAAAAAGGGCGAATAAAATTGTGCGTCAGCAGGCTGGAAGTGGTGATCATCATCATATCGGCAGTGGACATCAGCGCTGCCAGAAGGCAGGCGATCATCAATCCAACCAATCCAAATCCGACGGAGCCGAGCAAATCCCGACAGGCATATCCCCACAGGTAATCGGGATCTTTGACCGTTCCCGTATAAAGGATCACCAGCAACAGCGCTGAAACTCCCCACAACAGCGTGGTCGCTCTTTTCATAAAAATACCAGTCGTAAATCCAAATCGGGCCGTGTATTCATCTTTAGCAGAGCCGCAGGCAGTCAACTGATTCGCTTGAATTGCCACATTGATTTGTCCCATGATCAACAACGCCAGCATGTAATACCAGGTAAAATCGATCATGGCGGGCGAGCCCCAGATTTCAAAGGCTGCTTCGGGCAATTGGGATTTCGCTGCATCGATGATTCCAGAGAGACCGCTGCCATTAAAATTGCGCAGGATTCGAAAATAAGCAAATGGGAATAGCAACACCGATAAAATGAGAATGAAAATTCCCTGCAAAGTATCGGTGAGAAACGCCGCTTCCAGTCCGCCCAATGCGGCATAAAAAATGACAATCAATGCCACGCCCCACATTAAAAAAGCTTCGTTGATAAAAGAAAATTCTTTGCGGGGATTTTGGATGCGAAGCTGCTCCAGTCGCTCAAGCTGGTCAGCATTCAACAAGGCGATGTCGGTTTCTTCGAGACGTTCCAATTCCAGGGCGATCTTGTATTCTTGCTGTTCGGCGATGGATAATTGCTCGATTGGTTTAGCAGCGATGGCGGTAATGGTTTTGGTCATTGCCGTGAAGCCAAGTCCGACGACGATCATAAAAAAAACCGAGCTGATCAGGGCATAAAGCGCTGCCAGTCCTTTGGAGTTAAATCTTTCCTCGAAGAAATCTCCCAGCGTCAGCAAACGCATTCGGCGATACCAGACCGAGGTGATCCAATAAATGGGCAATCCGAACACGCTGGTGAGATTCGTCCAGATGCCAGCGATACCATTACGGGCGACAAGAACGCTCATGCCCACAGCGCTTTCAACCGATGTGCCCTGACCGAATGCGGCAAACGTCTGGACGAATTTGCCGAATCGCCTGCCGCCGAGAAAATAATCCTCCTGATTCTGGATACGGCGGGACGCCCAGATGCCGATGAGAATTACAAAAAGAAAATAAAAAACAATAGTTGCTACATCAATGAGAGGTAGGCCGAGCATTTAAATTTTCCTTGTTTTAATGCCTTGCCGTAAACGACAAGGCTAAGAGATGGAAGGACGCTAAAGCGCCCTAAATTGCACCATAGCGATTCATTAACCAATCTGCTTCTTGAATCGAAATATTGGGGCAAACGATCAACAAACCTCGTGCGCCAACTTTTTTCACTAGATCATCAACCTCATCCGCCTGGGCATAGACCTGAACAGATTTTCCTTTTTCTAAAATATGTCTGATTAAATCGTACCATTGAAACAAGCGTTCTTTTCCTGCTCCAGGCTGCCATTGAATCACTTTGAGTTTTTCAATTTTAAGCAATTCATTGAGATGGGGGATCGCACCACCTCCATCAAGATGATAAAATGGGTAATCCAATATATCGATAATGTCCCAGATATGAGGCAGGCAAAATTCCTTGAACATGGTTGGAGAAATCATGTACGAAAAGTCTTCCTGAATTGGAAATGTTGTGCCAGGCGCCCAGATTCCTGCCCAGCCAATGCTGCCTCGATTTTGCGCTTTTTGAATAATATTCTGAATACATTCAAAGGCTTCAATCCAAATATATTTCAGCCTCCCCATCACGTGCTTCACTTTTGCTGGCTGAAGTTTCATATCCATCAGCATGTTTTCAGTTCCATACAAACCAGCCAGATTGTCACCGATTCCGCCCAGTGCAAAAGGAGCGACTAAATGATGGTCGGTTGAAAGCTGGACAGATTTTTTAGTGATTTCCAGGATGGTTCGATAACAAAAATTATTATCATCCAGGGAAATATCCATCAAGTCATCAATTGAATCCCGATTGGGATGTGCCCAAACCGTTTCTTTGTTGACGAACTCAGGTTCAGCGCCCAGCGCACATGGCATGGCGCTGGCGCCAAAATCAACGTAATGGAAAGGAATTGCCTGACCGTAATAGTTGGTGCTTTCAATGGTGTTGAGTGTTCTATTAATCACGAAATCAATATCAGTCCAAAATTTTTTCAGATCATCGGTATCGGGAATTGGCTCGTGATTCTCTTTCAGCACACTGGCAACGATGCACGGATTTTTTTGAGCGCCGTGATTCCACCAGTTTTCGAGCTGGGCTGAGATTTCAGCAATTTTCTGGATTAAGTTTATCATGCGTTTTACTGTTAGCTCCAACACAAAGGCGCTAAGCGGACGCAAAAATCACAAAGAAAAATGGGATTGATTTTAATTTTGACCTCATGACTTTCATCGTTTCTTGCTGGCTTCGTGTTGAAATATTTTCTTGCCAATAAAAAACATTTAGCAAATATTGTAAGTTTGGTAGAGGTCATGTCATTCCAATCCATATTTACGAAGCATTATCACAATTTCTTGTTCCTGTGAAATATCCGCATCGATCATATAACACACATTTTCTACGCCACCAACCTGGTTTTTCAAAATGTCCAATAAATCAAATCCACCTTTATATTGAGCATGAAAAATCTGAGTCAGCTTTCCTGCCTGATAAATTCTTCGATAGACCTCCTGCCAATGGGAGACATTAGGCGCTCCGCTGCCAGGCACCCACTGGATGCCTTTGATCGAAGCGACTTGAAGCAGCAGATCGAGATGGGGCAATTCGCCAGGGCCATCCAGATGGTAAAACGCATTGCCGAGCCGATCGGCGCTGGCGATCAATTCTTGCAAAACAAATTCAGCGAACATCTTGGAACCGATCATGTATGAAAAATCGCATTGCAGCATGTAGTAGGGCAGTTCCGAAAAAATTGGCGCCCAGCAGGTGTAGCCAGGATTCAACGGCTGGTGCAGTTTATTGAATTTTTCAAAATAAGCCCACCAGGCACGATGCGCCTCCCAGGTCAACCGCTTGACTTGATCGGGGTGATCGGTCAAATCGAACAACAGATGTTCCGAGGGGCGAAATGTCGAAAGAATGTCCAGATTGCCACCGAGGTCAGTCATGCCGATTTGAACCAGTCCCTGCCATTTTCGATGCGCTGCCTGAATAATATCGCAGATGCGATTGAACCAAATATTCTGTTCTGAAAATTTGAAAGATATTTGGTCAATGTCATGGACTTCTGTTGGAAAGAACCAGCTCGTATTTTCACCATTTTCCAATCGAGCGCCCATGAAAGCGGCAATCACGCCAGGACCGAAATTGGGCCAGACATGCGGAAAAGCATCTCCGAGAAATTTGGTGCAGCTCAATTCATAATCCCAGCGATCCACGATTTTTTCGGCTGGAATGGATGGGTCATAAAATGAAGTGAATTCAAAATAGGGAAGCGCTGGCTCCTCCCGCTCAGGATTTTTTCCTTTGAGACGGACTTGTATGAGCGGACGTCCTAATTTGCCAGTCCACCATTTTCGGGCGTCGTGTATGATTTTTTTCCAACGGTTTTGGTCGAAGTCGATTGGCATTTATCGATCCTTTGTATTTGCCCCGAAACGATTCCTAAACTTTAAAAGTTTAGGAATCGTTAGGTTACGTGTTTGATTTGGCAGGAGTGCGGCGCTTTTACGCATCGCATCGTGCATTACATAAAGGTAATGCACTCCTTCTCAATCTCCCAGCTCAACACAGCGTTGTCGATAATAAAGATAATTTTCCCAACTCACCTCTGGCGGCACGCCATGATCGATGGTCGGGATATAGCCACCTCGTTTTCGCATAGCTGGAATAATGTAATCGAGATGACGGTCGATCGCTTCTTTTCCCTGCGCCAGAATTCTTTTGTCGATGCCGCCGCTCATAATCAACTCGGGATATTGTTTCCCAATTTTCACCACATCGCAGCCTGAAGCGACTTCAAACGGACTCATCACATCCATGCCAATTGCCTCTTGATATAAAGGAATGACTGGCACGGCATTGCCATCGGTATCGATTTGAACGTAAAGATGGCGAGTCTTGTCGATCTGGCGAGCTTTGATATTGCTGATGACCTGCTGATAATAGGGGAACAGAAATTCCTTCATCATGTCAGGTGAGATCAGACAACCCTGGTTGTAACAAATATCTTCGGCGATGTAAGCTTCATCGATAGTGACAAATTGTTGATGACTCGCAATCACTGCATCGGTAAGTTCATACCAGGTTTTCATGCAATCGTGAATCAGTTGGGGCTGATCATAAAAAAAATAGAGCAGATTTTCGGGACCGATCAGGCTGCGCAGGTACATATAGCCGCCGATGAAATTCTGCTGAATCATGAGACCTTTAGCCGCCGCTTCTTTCGCCAGCTTCATCCTTTGATCGAGATTGAAATAACGATGTTTTGTTTCTGGATTCATCCGCCATTTCACATTTTCTTCCCACGTCTTCTGGTCTTTCACTGGGTGGTCGACATATTCGGGCATGAATCCATGGCGTCTTCCTCTGAAATACAACACATGCCTGCCTGCAATATCCTGAACCAACTCATAATCGCCACGATCCTCAAGAATCTTTTCCTCGAATGCAGGGACGAATTCCGCCTCGCACCAACCTAGTTGTCCCAAAGCATGATGTCCAGGCGGATCGAACAGGAAAAATTTATCGAGATCGAGATTGCGATCCAGTCCGTTT
>JALOPY010000268.1 GCA_025453735.1 bacterium
TCATGAATCAATGCTCCAAAAAAATGGCGCATCTTCGATTTGCGAAGCTATGTTCTTGAACTGGAGAAAAATATGAATAATCTTGATATTGCAAAAGCGATGACCGTAAAATTGGAAGCAACGCTTCCTCCCAAGAAAGAATTTGTGCCAGGTATTCGCCGCGCCCCCAATCGAGGTCTTAATTTGACCAAAAGAGAAATGGTTATTGCACTAAAAAATGCCCTGCGCTACATTCCGCCCCAATTGCACGATACATTGGCACCGGAATTCTGCGACGAGCTAACAACAATGGGCAGAATTTATGGCTATCGCTTTCGTCCCGAAGGGCGAATCTGGGGCAAGCCGATCGATAATTACCAGGGTATTCCAGAAGCGCGGGGACTTCAGGTGATGATCGATAATAATCTGGATTTCGAGACCGCACTGTATCCTTATGAGCTGGTAACGTATGGTGAGACCGGCCAGGTTTTTCAAAACTGGATGCAATATCTTCTGGTGAAAAAATATTTAGAGATTATAAAAGAGGATCAGACACTGGTAGTGAGTTCAGGACATCCGGTCGGCTTGTTTCCATCACGGAAAGAAGCGCCGCGAGTCATTTCCACGAATGGTTTGATCGTTGGAGCCTGGGACAATCCCGATGAATTCAAAAAGCTGGCAGCCATGGGAGTTACCAATTACGGTCAAATGACCGCAGGGGGTTGGATGTATATCGGACCTCAGGGGATCGTTCATGGCACCTACATCACGCTGCTCAATGCCGGACGAAAATACCTGGGCATCCCCGACGACAAGGATTTATCTGGCGTCTATTTTGTGACATCAGGATTAGGCGGCATGTCCGGCGCCCAGGCAAAAGCATTGGAGATCGCTGGAGCGACCGGCGTTATTGCGGAGGTCGATTACAGTCGCATCAAAACCAGACTGGATCAGGGGTGGCTCAGCAAAGCATCGGACGACCTCGATGAGATTGCCAGAATGATGCAAGAATACAAGAACTCCGGCACAGCGGTATCCATTGCCTATCATGGCAATATCGTAGATTTGCTGGAATATCTTGATAAACATAACATTCATGTTGAACTTCTCTCCGACCAGACTTCTTGTCATGCAGTTTACGAAGGAGGCTACACCCCGGTCGGGATAAGCTTCGATGAAGGCAGAAAGCTGCTAAAAGATAATCCTGCCAAATTCAAAAAATTAGTGGACGAATCGTTGAAACGACACTTCCAGGCAATTAAGCGATTGACCGAAAAAGGAAGCAAATTCTGGGATTACGGCAACAGCTTCATGGCTTCGGTTTTTGAAGCTGGCGAGAAAGAGATTTCAAAAAATAAAATCGATACATCGGAAGGCTTTATCTTTCCTTCGTATGTTGAAGACATTATGGGACCGATCTGCTTTGATCGGGGGTTTGGTCCGTTTCGCTGGGTCTGCTTGAGCGGCAAAGATGAAGACTTGCGGAAAACCGACCAGGCTGCCATGTCCTGCATCGATCCTGAAATGAGCGGCGTGCATCGGGATAATTATTATTGGATCAAAGCCGCCGAGAAAAATAAATTAGTCGTCGGCACTAAAGCTAGAATCCTTTATGCCGACGAGGAAGGCCGGGTGAACATCGCATTGAAATTCAACCAGCTCATCCGGGAGGGCGAGATTGGGCAGGTGATGCTGGGCAGAGATCATCACGATGTTTCCGGCACCGATTCACCCTATCGCGAGACTGCCAATATTTATGATGGCAGTCGGGTTACGGCAGATATGTCGGTTCAGTGTTTCGGAGGAAATATTGCACGAGGCATGACGCTGGTGGTGCTCTCCAATGGCGGCGGGGTTGGCATTGGACGAGCCAGCAATGGTGGCAACGGAATTTTTCTCGATGGCAGCAAAAGAATCGATGAAATTCTCTGCAAAGGACTGTCCTGGGACGTCATGGGCGGTGTTGCGCGACGAAGCTGGGCGAGGAACGAGAACGCCGTGGAAACAGCAATGTCGTGGAATATTCAGCATCAACAGGAAGGTCACATTACACTTCCATTTCTGGCTGACGATGAATTGATTGAATCGCTTGTCAATAAAAATTTCTAAACTTCACAAATCGAAGATGCGCCGTTTTTGGGGAGCCTTGATTTATGAAAAAATTCTCTTACAATGAAAAACGGAGCTTTATAAGCGCAAAATAATCCTTCCCAAAAAATCTCCGTGATGCTCTGGTTGCTCCGTTGCTCATTGTAAGTTTTTGCTAATGTAATTTTGAAGCAAACTTTTGAATTTCGATCCAGTAAATTAACGATGATATAACACGTTTTAATCATTAAAAAAAAGAGGAGTGCCATGACAAAAAAAACGAATCGCCCCATCAAGCTTCTTTTTCTTTCGCTGATTTGCCCCTTATTTTTCATTGGATGCGCGGCAAGAATTCCGGCCGGCAAATATCAGCTTCTTCAAAACTCCACTTCATCCTTATTCAATTCGACCAAAGATACCTACATACGGATCGAAAAACTGCAGCGGTTGTACACGGTGGCCACGGCGCCAGATTCGATAATTTATCGGGATACCTTCAAGCCGCAAATCGCCGGCATGAGCTTCGACCTGACGCCCGAATTGCAATTTCGAGAACAGGCTTTAGCTGTGCTGGTGAAATATGTCAACGTTCTCTGCGCATTCAGCGCCAAAGATTATGCTGAGGAAATCGACCTGGCAGCGCTGGAGCTGGGGGCCAGCCTCAATAGCTTCTATAAGTCCTGCAATGGCGCAGCTCCGTCTGGAGCTTCAAAATACACTGGCATCTTTGCTACGCTAATGAGTCAATTGACCCGGGAGTTGACGAAACAGGGCAAGAGAAATGCGCTCAAACAATCCATGGATCTGGCTCAACATGATATCGATGAATTTGCCACTCTTTTTTCTGGCAGCAATCAAAAAATCAAAATGATCATCGGGATCATGTTAGATCGCATTATCGACCACGCCAATCAGGTGAGACCGCATTATCTCACCTTAGAACGCCTTCCCTTTGACATGAAAGTCGCTCAGGTGATCGCCGAAGCGGAAGCGATCGAATCTTCCTTAGAATCGCTGGGCACAGCCGTAATGAAGCTGGCACGAGCGCATCGCGAGCTGCGGCAGAAATTGGATGGCAAGGCAACGACGCTTGAATGTCTCAAAGAATTTGTCTCAGAAGCAAAGCGATTGAATGAATTCTATCGAAATCTGAATTAAAAAGCGAGGTCTGAATCATGAATCATGAATTAGCTGAAAAAGCCGCGGGATTGGCATCTCGTGTCAGCAGCTTGAGCAATTATCATACCGGCGAACCCCAGATCAAACTGATTGAACAAAAGGATCGGCTCTCAAAATTGCTCATCGCCGCGATCGTCAAAGAATTGAACCAGGAGCATGAAGCCTATAAAGCCGCGATTAGCGGCATGAATGAGGCAATCGAATTTATCGGCGATGCGGATAAGGAATTGGAAGGCATCGCGAAAGCGATTCGATTAATAAAAAAAGCAATTGACTCACTTGAAAAAGCGCTGAAAAAGGCAATCTGAATTCTTGTCATGGGAGCGTTTTAATTTTTGGCAATAATTCAGTTGAATATCAAAAACAAACCAGGTTTCTCGAAGAAACCTGGTTTGTATAGCTAAAGCTGAGTTAAAACAATTATTATCTTCCAAAAAAAATGGAAACAACCTTATAGGCTAACAATATTTCTTCTTTCTTTTTCGCTGAAAGAAAGCGAAGGTGACGCCAAGATAGATACCGATCATCCCCCATCCCGCATAGCTTATCGGGTCAGAATATGCCGGCGTGAGATAGCTTAAAACTGGGTGCATGATGGTTTCATTGATAAACGGAAAAACATAAAATGCAATGATATTCGCCAACGCTCCCAGACAGGCGCCAATAATGCTGCCTAAAAAAAATCCCAATTTGCCATAGTTCAAATGCAAAAGTCCAACAAGCGCACTCATCAGAATGACAACCGATGGCTCTGAGATCGTAAGACTGGCGCGAGGACCGAGGTGACGAATCAGCATTGCCATCATCAAAAAGAGCGCTATTGGTTTGCCATAAGAATTGGTTGTCGATGCCTTCGGAGCCGGATGTATTTTCGCAGCAGCGGGTGACTGTTTTTTTTCAGCCATTACCGATACGGGTATAATCACATTGCCGCCATTTGATTTTATGTTCAATTTATCCCGATGAAATCCCGGACGATTGAAAAACCGGCTATCGACGCTTACTCGCAAACCAAATGTTGCCTGGTTCAGGCAGACAAAAGTGCGTTGTGAAACATCGATCCATTTCGCCTGCGATTGGACTGTTCCTTTGAGATACCCCATGCTGCTATTTGAAATCGTCAATAAAACCTGCTTTTTTGAGCCAGGGGGAATCCTTCCAAAATTGATGCTCCTAAGGTTGCTGTGAATTTGTGGTGCTATTCCAAATCCGGTAGCCGTCAGAAATTCATGCAGGCCGAGATTTCGATCCGGCTGGTTTTTTCTGATGTCCTCCACTTTTCTGGCGAATGACTTGCCATCTTTTTGGGATTTCAGCCAAGTCTCGATATCGCCATTATATAGGTGCTGGACCGCTTCGTTCCAGTTTTGATAGCAGATGTTGACCAGCTCTTGTATCGAACGCACCTTTTTCTGTGATGAAAATATAAAACTCGACGCTGAACTGGACGCAATTGGATGTGTTGCAGAACCACAATTCCGGCAGAATCTATCATTGATATTGACGATCGCTTTACACTTTGGGCAGAATTTATTTGATTGAGCTTTTCCATTTCCCAACAAAGCGTCTTGCATCGCAGGGATAGTTTTAAACCGATCTTCCTTTTTCACTTGCATCGCTTTGACGATGACCGATTCCAATCGCCTGGAAATTTTTGCATTCAAGTTGCGCGGCAAAGGCGTAAT